>JBGTJY010001012.1:0-3057 GCA_041744855.1 Candidatus Hydrogenedentales bacterium | reverse complement strand
TGCCGGCGTTCGCGAAACAGGCTTCCACCTTGCCCAGCGCATCGACCGTCTTCTTGAAACTATCCTCGACCGCGTTGCGATCGCCCACATCGCATTGCAACGCGACAACTTTTTTCCCGAACGCCTTCAACGTTTTCTCCGCCGCCGCGTTCTTGGTGGGGTTCGTCCCCCAAATGCAAACATCCGCCCCCGCCTGCGCGAGTCCCTTCGCGAAACCCAAGCCGATCCCGGAATTGCCGCCGGTGATCAGCGCAGTTTTGCCCGTCAAATCAAATGGCGACTTGCTCATCCATTCCTCCGCCCGCTTGCTAGGTTCGTCATTACCGCGACTCCACTCCGTCGTTACCGCGACTCCACTCCGTCGTTACTGCGACTCCACTCCGTCATTCCTGCGACTCCACTCCGTCATTCCTGCTTTCGCAGGAATGACGGGACGGCGTTTACTTTGTGTCCTCCGGCGGAAACACCGGCGGCCGTTTCTCCGTAAATGCCTGCACCGCGATCTGAAAATCGCCGGTCAAACTCGCCAACGTTTGCGATCGATTCTCCAAATACAGCGACGACTCGAGGCTTGGCGAATCGATACTCTGGTTGATGATTTCCTTGGTCATCCGCAGACCGAAGGGGCTTTTCCCGAGCATCACTTTCGCGATGCCGATCGCCGTGTCCATCACTTGGTCTTTCGGCACAACCTTCGAGACGTAGCCGACGCGTTCCGCCTCCTGCGCGCTGAAGTCGCGCCCTGTGTACAGCAATTCCGCCGCGCGCGACAAGCCCAGCAATCGCGGCAGAAAATAGCTGCTGCCAACATCGCCCGAACTAAGCCCCACGTTGATGAACGAGCAAATGAACCGCGCGTCGTCCGCCGCGACACGGATGTCGCAGGCCATCGAAAAGGAAAACCCGCCGCCCGCCGCCACGCCATTGATCGCGCCGATGATCGGCTGCGGAATTTTGCGCATGTGCAACACGAGGTCGCCGATGCTGCGTTGGTTTCGCGAGCCGCTGCGGATAGCCTTCGCCACGTCCAACGGTCCGGAGGAGCGCCCGCTTTTCAAATCGGTGCCGGAGCAGAACCCGCGGCCGTTTCCGGTCAAAATCACCACGCGCGTGTTTACCGCTTGCTCGAGTTCGCCGAGACACGCGTGGAATTCTTCGACCATCTCCCACGAAATCGCGTTCAATATGTCGGGGCGGTTCAGCGTAATGACACCGATGCCGCCGTCGCGTTCTTCGTACCTAAGCGTGTTGTATTGCGTCACGGCACGCTTATTTCTTCGACAGGCTGTTGTGCACGATCGCAATCCAACGGTTGGTGCTAACGAATCCCGCGCCCCAAGACTTGAACTTTTCCGGCAACCCGGCTTCGGTAAGTTCCTGCGCCGTTTTCCCCGCGTCCACGCCCTTGCGCAGAATCTCGACCGACTCGGCGACCGTATCGACGAATCGCTGCATATCTTCCTTGCTTGCGAGTGGCCCGTGACCCGGAATGATCTTCACATCGTCCGGCAACGTTTCGAGCACCGCGCGGACGTTCTTGAGGTATTGGTCCACGTTGCCGCCGCCCGCCACGTCGATAAACGGAAACGCATCGACGAAAAAGTGATCGCCCATGTGCACGACGTTGGACTTCGTGAAGAAGACGATGCAGTCCGTGTCCGTGTGACCCGTCGGATAGTGCACGACTTTGATTTCCTCGCCGTTGAAGTGCAGCGACAGGTCGTCGTCGAACGTGATCAACGGCAGGCTGTTGCGCACCGCCTTGTCTTTCATATCGGTGTTCGCTGTGATAAGCCGTGTGCGCGCATTCACGTGCGCGATGATCGGCGCTTCCTGGCCAAACGTGGGATTTCCGCCCGCGTGGTCGCCATGGAAATGCGTATTGAGCACGAATCGCAATTCGCCGGGATTGATTTTCGTCATCGCTTCGCGAATCTGTTTCGCGATGCGATCGAACTGCGTGTCGATCATCAACAAGCCGTCTTCGCCCGCCGAGACGCCAATGTTTCCGCCCTGGCCTTCGATCATGTAGACAGGACCGGAGACCTGCTGCGACTTGATCTGCACCGGCTGATCTTGTCCGTACGCTCCGGACATCGCAAGCACACCCACCAGGCTCATGGTAAAACGCCCCAAAAAATTCATCGCCGTTCTCCTTCGAATGCAATCCGTTCGATCTAACCTGCCGCGACCCGCCCCAAGAAGAGTAACCATATCGAAAACACCCGGCCTGCGTAAACTGTTCGATCGCCCTTGTTTCGCCCGTATAATGTCGCGGGACTTCAACCATTGGCCGCCATGCTCGACATTCTCAAACAATACTGGGGCTACGACACCTTCCGTCCACTGCAACGCGAAGCGGTTGACGCCGTACTCGCCGACCGGGATTCGCTTGTCGTGTTGCCCACCGGCGGCGGCAAGTCGATCTGCTACCAAGCGCCGGCGCTCGCGATGGATGGCATGGCCATCGTGGTCTCGCCGCTGATTTCGCTGATGAAGGATCAGGTCGACGCGCTCACGCAAATCGGCGTGACCGCGGCCAGCATCAACAGCGCGATGGAACCCGCGCAACGCCGCAGCATCGACGCCGCGATTCGCAACGGCGAACTTAAGCTGCTATATGTCTCGCCCGAGCGCCTCGTCACCCAGCCCTTCCTCGACTATCTGAGCCGCGTAAAAATCTCGTTCGTCGCCGTGGACGAGGCCCACTGCGTCAGCCATTGGGGCCACGACTTTCGTCCCGAGTATCGCGAACTCCACTGCATCAAGGCGCGATTCCCGGATGTCGCCGTGCATGCGTACACCGCGACGGCGACCAAGCGCGTGCGCGACGACATCTGCGCGCAACTCAAGCTGAATACGCCCGAAGTGCTCGTCGGCTCGTTCGATCGCGCGAATCTCATTTACCGCAACGAATCGCGCAGCGACATGATCGCGCAAGTCCGCGCGATTATCGACCGACATCCGAACGAATCGGGGCTCGTCTACTGCATTACGCGCAAAATGGTCGACCAACTCACCGAATTGCTGTGTCAGGCCGGGTATTCCGCCGCGGGC
>JBGTJY010001011.1:0-14253 GCA_041744855.1 Candidatus Hydrogenedentales bacterium | reverse complement strand
CGGGTTCCGGCTCGCCTATACCACCTTGGGCGAAAACATGAATGACGTCGCCGTTTGCCGCACGGATAATTTGGGTTATTACGACACGCAGCAGCGGACGTTTAGCAATGTGAAGCGCAACGAGACCTTGCTTCAGCAGTGCGACCTGACCTCCGGCGGCGGCGAAGATACCTCGGGTCTGGACCTTCCGCAGCAGGCGCAAAACGGCGTCTATGCGTTCAACAGCACCGTCGAGCTAAAACGCAATGGCACGGTGGTAGACCAGGCGACGCAAAGTTATTACTTCGCGATCGGGTCGGATTTCGTGGACGACATTCCCGCAGCCCGTCAGGCCGCCATGGCTTCGATGAAGCGCGAGATGCTCATTGCGCAGGCGCAGTGAGACGAAGAGGCACTAACAAAACCCGTCATTGCGAGGCCGCGCTCCGTAATGCATCGCGCGTGGCAACCCCGTCATTGCGAGGCCGCGCGCCGTAATGCATCGCGCGCGGCGACCCCGTCATTGCGAGGCCGCGCGCTTTAAAGCATTGCGCGTGGCCGTGGCAATCTCGTATTTCGGACGGGTTTTGTTAGAGGCTACAAGTTATTGACTAGCGCCGGGTTCGGGTCCGGGGTTCTGGACGCTGGAGGATGTCCTCCTCTTCGGAGCCTGGCCGTTGCAGAATGTTTTCTCCGCCGTCTTCGGTTGTGCCGGGGCGGCGGAGAATGTTTTGTTCGGCGGGTTCGGACTCGGTGGGTTCGACAGTGGCGGATTCGCTTGGGGTCTCCGTCGACGAGGTTTCCTCCGCGACGGTTTCCGTACCGGTCTTGGCGCCTCGATATTCGTCGCGCCAGGGCGGGCGGAAGAGTACAACCGCCGCGACGACTGCTAACGAGACAATGACGATTAGGCTGTCGCGTTTCATAGGCCGTGAGCGTAGTCCCCGAAATCCGAGAATGCAACTCAGCCAAAAATCTGTGTCAATCGGTGAAATCTGTGGACAGTTCTTGATGGTAACGCGGGGCTGGTCTATTATCCGCGGAACATCGGCGAAATTCGGAGTTGATTTGTGGCCAGCGTTCAGCTTGAGAACGTGCGGAAGGTCTATCCCGGCGGCGTCGTGGCGGTCAAGGGCGCCAGCCTCGACATCGCCGACGAGGAATTCGTCGTACTCGTCGGACCGTCGGGCTGCGGAAAATCGACCTTGCTGCGCCTGGTCGCGGGACTCGAGGAGTTGACCGCGGGCACGATCCGGATTGGCGAGCGGGTCGTCAATCAAGTGTCGCCGAAGGACCGCGATATCGCGATGGTCTTTCAGAATTACGCCCTGTATCCGCACATGTCCGTCTTCAAAAACATGGCCTTCGCCTTGAAACTTCGCAAGTATCCAAAGGCAGAGATCAAGCAACGAGTCGAAGCGACGGCCGATTTGCTGAGCATTCGCGAGTTGCTCGATCGAAAACCGAAGGCGCTTTCCGGCGGACAACGTCAGCGCGTCGCCCTGGGACGCGCGATTGTGCGCGACCCCGCGGTGTTTTTATTCGACGAGCCATTGTCGAATTTGGACGCCCAATTGCGCGTGCAGATGCGGGCGGAAATCGGAAAGCTGCACGCGCGGTTGAAGACGACCATGATTTACGTCACCCACGATCAGGTCGAGGCGATGACGATGGGGGATCGGATCGTCGTCATGTACCAGGGCGAGATTCAGCAGGTCGACGCCCCGCTCGATTTGTATGCCCGGCCCCGAAACAAATTCGTCGCGGGGTTCATCGGGAGTCCGCCGATGAACTTTTTGCAGGGGCGGATCGATGCCTCGAATGGATCGTTGCGATTTGTGGCCACGAGCGGCGCCCGCGATTTCCTGGAGATCGATGCGCGGCATAGCGAGATGCTCGGGCAATATGCCGGAAAAGACGTGATCCTTGGCGTGCGGCCGGAGGATTTGATCGAAAATTTAACGCAACAGCCGATTCCCGGCCGCAGTCTGCGCGCGGATGTAGAAGTGGTCGAGCCAATGGGCCATGAAACCTATGTGTATCTCCGCGCGGGAGAATCGCCAATGGTGGCCAGACTCCCAGCGGGCGTGACGCCACCGGCGATGGGGACCGCAGCGCACGTAGTCGACGTCGCTATGCCGAAAGCCCATTTCTTCGATGTAATCTCAGGTCTGTCAATCGGGTAATTTCCTCACCCTCCGCGCCCTCGTCCTCGTTCTCCCCGCCGCGCCTGTGCGCACTCTCAACATACCTCCCATCACTCCCATTCTTCCCATTTCTCTCCACCCCCCCAAAGCGGCGCCAGAGCGGCTACTACCCATTGATCCAATTTGATCGCCAAACGCTATATGATGTAGTCTAACGGCCAACGTCAAAATGGGGGATTGGGGTATGCGCGCAGGCGCTGATTCCAGGGGATTTTCGCTGATCGAGCTAACCGTAGCCCTCGGAGTCTTTCTGCTGATCGCCGTATTCACCGCAGAAGTATTGGTGTCGTATTACGGGACACTCGATGTCAGCCATCAGCGGACCGAGGCCATGCGTAATGCCGTTGGCGTCTTGAATTCCATGCGCGCCGCGCGGGATGAATCGGAGGAAGCGTTTCCCGCGTCGGTGCTTGCGGAGTTTCCGCAGGGCGCCGAATTGAAGGATGCCGCGGAATCCGACGACGCGAAGCGTGTCACTTCGTTGCCCGCGGAGGGGCTCGTGATTACGTATATCTCGGACGAAGGCCGCGTTTTAAACGACGCGGAGCTGACGCAACAAGACGCGTTGCGCGTGAAGGTTACGAGCCGTTGGAAGACGTTGCGCGGGGGGCGCTGGGCTGAGGCTTCCGTGCAGACGATTCTGAGCAATTCTTAGCTGGGGAGCAAGTCGTGATTCACAATGCTTCGAGTCGATCCGCGTTTACGCTCGTCGAGTTGATGGTCACCACTTCGGCGATCACGCTGTTGGGCTCGATGAGCATGTTGGCATTGAAGTCGGCCACAAGCGCGGCCAATGTTTCGCAGGCGAAAGCGGAGGCGTCGGCGGAAGCGCGTGCCGTCACTTCGTTCATGGCCGCGGAAATGGAGTTGGCCTCGAAGAGTGGGGACGGGCTGACGATTTCCGAAGACCTGCGCGAGGATTGTCCGCTCGAGATTGCGTTTTCGATCCCCGGCGCTTCCAAGTCGCACCGTTCCATTCGCTATGAATATCAGTCGGAAGATGCCAATGCGAATGGGTACCTCGATAAGGGTGAAGACACGATCGTGGCCGACGGCGTATTGACTCGACGCGTTGTGCGCATCGAACGTCTCGAGCCGGGTATCGACGGGAAGACCCTCGAGGTGACGACGATTGTCGGCGGCGCGCATGGAATAAGCGACGTTTCGATAGAGCGCGACGGGAGTCTCGTGCGCCTTGCAGTTACTGCCTCGAAACGGATTCGAGGAACGGAACGCGTGGATTCCGGGAGCGGCGCTATATCGGCGGACATGGTCCACGAATCGTCGCGCGCGCGCGTGTATTTGTTGAATTGATGGGGATTCAGCCGTGATGCGAAACACGAAGCAGCGCAAGACGAAGAAGTTCGGGCCGGATCGTATCGGATCCGATGCCGGTATGGCGCTGATTCTGGCGCTGCTGGCGACCGTAGCGGTCGTGGGCGCTGCCGTGCTCGTGGTCGACCGCGTGCATTCGTCAAAGCGCCAGAGCGATTTCGTGGCAAGCCAGATCGTCGCGGATGAAGCGCTGAAAGGCGCAATCGATCTGGCGATTGCGAAAGTCTGGTCGAGCTACGAGCCGGATGGCGCCGGCCCGCGCGCATTTCGATCGACAAGCGAGCTGACTGCGTATCGCACGTTTCTAAATGACATCGTGGATGACGGCGCGTCCGCGGAGTTGTTGAACGCTGTCGCGCTCGATATTGGCGGAGCGCAGATTGCCCGACTCGCGGTGACGCGCCAGGATTCGTTTCTCGGAACCGAGTTGACGATCGAGGCGTCCGCGATTTCCGGGGGGCGTCGGATGTCCGCGAGCCAGACCGTGATCGTCGGCGCGGAGTCGCCGCGCGGCAACGAGGAATCCGCGCCTTCGGTGTTTCCCGATCACAATGGCAACCGATACGTGGACGACGCGGAGTTCACGGAAGTCGCTTCGGCGGTCGCGGGAGAATTGCGTGGCGGTGTGCTATTTTGCGTCGAGCGCGGGAGATATCGCGCGCGCGAATTGCCGGATGCGTCCAACGTGCAAACGATCGGCGGCGTTGTGCCGGGCAACGCGATTTTGCTCGGTAGTGCGGATTCGCCGATTCGTTTCGAGAACGATGGAGCGGACCGAAGCGCCTACCTCGCGATCGACGGCGATCTCGTTATCAAGGGCGTCGTCGCGGGACACGGACACTTGGTCGTACGGGGAAATGTGTATGTGATTGGCGATGTCGTGACCGATGCGAATTGCGCGTTGGTTATTTCGGCGGGCGGCAATATCCTCGTCGGCGACTACTTGACGCGGCCCGCGCTCGACAAACCGAGTGAGGGCGCGCTCGACATTCGATTCGCGTCGGACGCCCGCGTCGATTCATTTTCCGACGATGCCGATCGAAGCCCCCGCGGTTGGACGTGTCTCGGAGCGGCGGCGGCCATGAAATTCAATCGCGAAGAACGCGAGCGGGCGTTGATGGTTCCCGAATACGTGCCGCGCTTTTATAGGTTGCGGCCCGGGGCCGACGTGCTTGCAAGGCGCGACGGAGCGGATTCGCCCGTGCGCTATGACGACGCGGCGGTCGAGCGCGTGGATGCGACGAGTTTAGCGGGCGCCGCGATTGTGGATTTTGCGCCGGCGAAGGCGTGGCTTTCAGAGGACCAGTTACGCGCTTGGTGGCACGAGGATGCCGCCCATCGGACAGCGGAAACGGGTCCGCGTGTCGTTGCGTCGTTGGTGACGGGGAACGCGGTTGTCGTCCGTGGGGCCGGGAGCACGCTCTATTTTCCCGGCGGTGTCATTGCGAAGCATGTCGCGGTGTGGTCCGGGAAAGACGGCGCTGAAATTTCCACAGCCGGGCTCGGCGGCGCGATTGTCGATCGCGTCGCGCGTTTGCCGCAGATCGGCGATCACTCGAAATTGACAATGCGGCGCGTGACGTTTCGCCGCGATTGAGGCCGCATCAAATGCCTGCGCCGTGGGTGAGGCGCTGAATGGACTCGCGGAATTCTTCGCGGCGCGGACCTTCCAGCGTGTAGCGGCCCATCATCGTGAGTGCCGGCGAATACACGTGCAACGTGACGAGATCGCCCGGGCTATCGCTGAGATTCGAGACCTGATGAATGTCGGCATCTTCCGAGCCGCAGATCGAGCCTTCGCTGTGCACGACAGTCTCGACAGGATAGATGAACCCCTGCGCGGTGCGGCGGAAGACCGTCTCGTGCGCAGTACCGCGCAGCACGCGCACCCCGCAAGTCGAGCCACGGTGATCGTGGATAGGGCTCCGCTGGCCGTGTCGCCAACAAAGGACCAGCGCCTGGTACGCGGGGCCCTCGTGTAGCAGGTTCCGCTGATAGCAGCGATCGCCGAAGCGCATGTATTGATCGAGGGACTCCGCATCAAGGCTAAGGTTTTTTAAACCCTCGACAAGTCTATCCAAGGGGATTTGAACTGGGTACTCGTCAAATTCAGTTAGCATCTGGTCAAGGCTGAGGCGCATGGGGCGGGAGGTCCCTGGAAAATCGGGTTGCGTTTGAAGATAGTCTACCATTGGCAGTAGTTGCGGCGACGCCACGCTGTATCCGTCCCATCGGTCCAAGTCCGTCACGCCCCCACCTCCCATAAGTCCCATACTTCCCATAAGTCCCATCAAAACTCCATCTCCCCCGCGGTTGCCTCGCGGCCAAGCTGCCCCTTGTCAGTCCGTTTTAGTCCTTGTCCGTCCTTGTCAGTCCGTGTGGGTCCCAGGAGTCCGGGTACTATCCGGATAGGGCAACCGAGTATCATTCCTCAACAGCAAATATCTACCCGGAGGTTCCTATGCGTAGAGTGCGCCCGGCATTGGCTGCTATATGTTTATGCGTGGCAGGGACCGCGTCAGCCGCGGAACCCGTTACCTTCACAAAAGACGTCGCGCCGATCTTCTTCCAGCACTGCGTCGTTTGCCATCGCCCCGGAGAAGTCGCCCCCTTCTCGTTGATGAGTTTCGAAGAAGCCCGCCCCTGGGCGAAAGCGATCGCCAAAGCGGTCAATACCGAACTAATGCCCCCGTGGAGTGGCGAATCCGACAAGCACACCTTCACGAACGACAACTCGCTGACAGACGACGAAAAGGCGACCATCCTCGCGTGGATCGATCAGGGCACGAAGCAAGGCGCCCCATCGGACTTACCCGTCGCGCCGGAATTTCCCACCGGCTGGCGGCTCGGAGAACCCGACTACGTGATCACGCTCGACGAGATCGCCGTGCCGGCCGGCGGTGAAGATTTGTTTCCGGCGATGAGCGCCAAAATCGATATTCCGGAGACGAAGTGGATCAGCAAAATCGAGTTCCTTCCCGGCGATCGCCGCGCCGCGCACCATATGCAGGTGACGTATAACTCGCCGGCGGGTGGAAAGCGGCAAGAGGGATCGCATCAAGTGGGATCGAGCGCGGCGGCATCCACCGGCATCCTCGCGATTTGGACCGCCGGCATGCAGCCGTTCGAGTTTCCCGAAGGTGTGGGCCGCGTCATCAACCCGGGCACCCGCATCGGCGTCGACGCTCACTACCATCCCTTCGGCGAAGCAACGAGCGACCAGACGCGCATCGGCCTGCATTTCGGCGAAGGCGAACTCAAGAAAGAAGTCGCGACGTTCGTCGTCGCGAACATGGGCCTCCGCATTCCGCCCGGCGAAGCGCACCATCCCGAGACGGCGTTTCACCTCTTCGATCGCGACGCGCAAATCCTCGCGTTTAGTCCGCACCTGCACGTCCGCGGCAAAGCGATGCGCTACGACCTGATATATCCCAACGGCGACAAGGAAATCCTGCTCGACGTTCCGAAGTACAACTACAACTGGCAATGGCTCTACTACCCGGCCGCGCCCATCGATGTACCCGCGGGCAGCCGCATGGAAGTGACCGCCGTCTGGGACAACTCCCCCGACAACAAGGCAAACCCAGATCCATCTCAGGAAATCATCTATCGCGGCGATACGTTCAACGAAATGTTCGTCGGATTCTTCGAAGCCATCCCGAAAGAAGGCGTGCATCATCAGATCGTCGGCGCAAACCAGAAAATTGCTTCGTTGCTCGCGAATCATCCCGCGGAGCGCAGCTTCGTTGTCGGCGGGTTCCTCCCCTTCGGAATGTATCTCCCCGAAGACGGCGAAGGCTGGCTCTACCTCACCCAAGGCTTGATCATGTTCACCATCTCCCTCGACGACATCGAGTGGAACGGCAACCACGTCATCATCCGCACCCAATTCCCCACCCCCGAAGCCAGCGCAACCACGACCATCATCGAAGGCGACCTCGACGAAGACGGCCGCCTCGTCGGCAACGTCCAATACGGCATCGACAGCCCACGCAAAATGGAAATGCCCATGGTCGGCCAACCCATGACCAAAGCGAAGGTCGGCCCCTGAACTAAGCGTAGCGACGCAGAAATCGCAGAGAAACGCAGAGTTAAAATTAAGAAAATTCCCTCAGCGAATCTCTGCGTCCTCCCCGTCTCTGCGTTTAGTTCGCGTTTGTGGCATAATCTAGGAGCGCTTTGAATACTCTTGCCGCGGAGTTCGCCGCAGTTCTGTGGGGGCGATCCGGTTTCGACGGGGGTGGATGAAGCGACGGCTGCATGCCGAGGACCCCGGTGGCCTCGTAAAAAACCGGGAACGCTATAACTGCCAACGAACCTTTGGCATTGGCTGCCTAACTTAGGTGGCCCGTCTCACCGTTGACCGCCTGCTAAGCGGCTGAGGCGACGACAGCGGGCCTCAAAGCGAGAGCGTGCTCCTCTGGAGCCTGGCGAAGACTCTCGCGGCGAGTATCGACTTCGCCTAGCGACCACCGGCAGCGAGCCCGACGCGGCCGGCGGCGGCGAATCCCAAAGGACGGGCTACGCATGAAGACGCCGCCGTGGACGCACCTTCGGACGCGGGTTCGATTCCCGCCGCCTCCACCATTTCTTTTCAATCAAATCTCGTCCAAAGATTGGAAACCAAGAGACGTGGCTAAAACAGTTGCCCTTTCGAAAAAGTCGCTGTCAGTTGAAAAACGCGACGTTCTGCTTGCAACGTTGAATGCCCGTTTCGAGAAAAACGCAAAACGCCACAAAGCCCTTGAATGGGCCAAGGTGCAAGCAAAGCTGGAGGCCAGCGCTGAAAAGCTTTGGTCCCTCAATGAAATGGAAAACACCGGCGGCGAACCGGATGTCGTCGGTCACGACAAAAAAACCGACGAATACATTTTTTACGATTGTTCACCGGAAAGCCCCACCGGGCGAAGAAGCCTTTGTTACGACCGCGAAGCGCTCGACGAAAGGAAGGAACACAAACCCAAGAACAGCGCGCACGATATGGCGGATGCCATGGGCATCAAGCTTTTAACGGAAGAAGAATATCGAGCACTGCAGCAACTGGGAAATTTCGATCTGAAGACATCCAGTTGGCTAAAGACGCCGTCTGAAATCAGAAAACTAGGCGGAGCCATCTTCGGCGACAAGCGCTACGACACCGTATTCATCTATCATAACGGCGCCCAATCCTACTACGCCGCCAGAGGCTTCCGTGGCTCGCTAAAAGTGTAATCCCAGTCCCCGTTCCCCTGCGAACCCTGCACACAAGCCCTCACGTAACGCAGTACCGCGTCAACTGTTTCGTCATCGTCATCGTCATCGTCATCGGTTCTCGTCCTAACTCTTGACCCCACCCCCTAGCCTAACCCCAAATTCTTCCCATCATTCCCATTCTTCCCATCGTTCCCATCCGCGTTCATCCGTGCCCATCGGTGTTCATCTGTGGTGAATCATTTCCCCGTGTTCCCCGTGCCCCCCGTGGTTTGGTTGCGGCTACGCTACGCTACGCTGTGAGAATTCGTGCGCATTCGTGGCTCAATCCACATAAAAGAAAACGCCCACTGGCGACTACCTCGTCCAGTGGGCGTTGTGCTTGAAAGTGATGTCTACCGTTTCGAGAACTGAAAACGTTTCCGTGCGCCGGGTTGACCATACTTCTTGCGCTCGACTGCGCGTGCGTCTCGCGTGAGCATGCCCGCCGAACGCAGGGTCGCTTTGTATTTCTCGTCGTATTTAACCAATGCGCGGGCAATCGCAAGGCGCAACGCGCCGGCTTGACCCGCGAGGCCCCCGCCGATGCAACGCGCGCGCACGTCGAAGCGGTTCTTCGTGTCCGTCACGTCGAGCGGCTGCGTGGCCGCCATCACGAGCACTTCGCGCGCGAGATATTCGTTGATCGGCCGTCCATCCACGATGACGCGGCCCGAACCTGGATAAAGCCGCACACGCGCGCTCGCTTCTTTGCGGCGTCCGACCGCGGTTACCACACCGGATACAGCTGGCACGAGTCCTACTCCTCAAAATTCTTTCGCAGTTATTAGCGACTGATCGGGTTAGCGGCTGATCGCGCGGGGTTGCGGGTTCTGTGCTTCATGCGGATGTTCGGCGCCCGCGTAAACTCGCAGGTGCCGCGCGCACTGGCGGCCCAACGAGCCGTGGGGGAGCATTCCGGTGACGGCCTTCGTCATGGCGCGAGTCGGGTGCTTCGCCATCATCTCTTTGTAGCTCGTCTCTTTGATGCCGCCGACGTAGCCAGTGTGACGGTAATACTTCTTCTGCTCGGCCTTGTCGCCCGTCATCACCGCCTTAGCAGCGTTGATAATAATCACATTGTCGCCAATGTCGAGAAACGGCGTGAACTGCGGCTTGTGTTTGCCCCGCAAAAGCGACGCCGCCTCGACTGCCACGCGGCCAAGCACTTGGCCCTCAGCGTCGAGGATAATCCAATTCTTCGTTACGTCGCCCTGTTTGGGGACATAGGTCTTCACGGCGTACGAACCTCCGGGTGTGAAAAAGACGGCATGCGGGTGCAAACGCCGCACGCGGAACGAACGCGAATCTTAGCAAACGTCGGCCCGCGACGCAAACTTCGTTCCGGCGTTCAGAACCCGCCGCCCAGCCTCCAAAAACCTCGACCCGTCCGCCCCGAGTCCAACCCCAACGCGGCAATCAGCTCCGCTTCCCCTCTGCGATTAATTCGCCAACACTAACCCCATGCTAAAATTCCACTGAGCTTCCCCCACTCATTCTCGAATCAAGTATCTGATCGATGTTGACGCGCGAGGCGTGCGAGTATTCGCGACAAAACACCGCCGCGACGTTGATCAACTGAGCCCGTGTCCTCCGGGCGAGACCATTCTTCAGTTAGCGCGCGCGGGCGTACGCTTTCGGTTCTACCGGTCGATTGCGTGCCGCAGACGCGACTTGCATCGTCCCAACACAGCACGCAGAAAACCTTAAACTTGGCCTCGAGCGCCCACTGGTCGCACTGCGCCCCTTTCAACGCGACAAGTTTCTGCTCGCACGCGGCACACCACGCGTCCGGCCGCCCCGTGTTCCCCTGAGCGCCGACGTAGAACCCGACGCGTTCCTCTCCGTCCACGGCCAACGCGATGTGTATGCACACCAGCCCGATGCCTTGTTTCCCGTGCAGACCGCATTCGACTTCGCGCATTGTTCGCCAGTTCCTCGAATTCAACGCCCTGATCGATTTTGTATACTCGTTACTGCATTCGATCCTCAACTAAATCATCACGGGACACATAGCATCCAATTCCGTACGAATCGTTGTCGAATCGTCGACTCAGCCCGGTCCAAGGAGCACTCCGATGCGCACATTGAGTTTCGCCCTGGTTCTCCTCCTCGCCGCAGCGCCGTCGTTCTCAAACGATGTATTCACGCCCGCGGCGAATATCTCTACCGACGGGATACCTCCCATCCCGCGCGAGTTGATCGAGAAAATCGATCGCTACTCGAACTATCGCAGCGCGGCCTTTGCACAATGGCATCCCGATAAGTTGGAGATGCTAATCGGTACGCGGTTCGGAGTTACCTCGCAGGTGCATCGCGTGGCGCAGCCGATGGGGATGCGCGAGCAGTTGACGTTTTTTCCAGAGCCCGTGCGCGGCGTGGGCGAGTATGTGGATGGCAATGCGTTCACGCTGTCGATGGACGCGGGCGGGGACGAATTTTTCCAACTCTATCGCTTCGACCCGGCGACCGGTGCGCGGACATTGTTGACGGATGGGAAGAGCCGTCACACGATGGGGCCGCGGTCGAAGGCCACGGGGATCGTCGCGTTTCATCGCGTTGACGCGGATGCGGACGGCGCGTTTACCGAGATTTGGACAGTCGACCCGCTGAAGCCGGAGACCGCGCGCAAGGTCGCGACGATGCGGGGCGGCGGCTGGGGCACGACGGATTGGTCGCCGGATGGCAAACAACTTCTGCTCAATGAATACATCTCCGTGACCAACAGCAAGGTCTGGCTGTTGGATGTCACATCGGGCGAATCGAAGCGCCTGCTCCCAAAAGACGACTCCGTCGAGATTTCGTACAGCGGCGGCGAGTTCGATCCGAGCGGCGCAAAGTTTTATTGCACTTCGGACGAAGGCTCCGAATTCGCGCAACTACGCGTGTATAGCTTGAGCGATTTATCGTCGGAATCGTTGACGGCCAAGATTCCGTGGGATGTGGACGAGTTCGATTTGTCGCCGAACGGAAATATGATCGCCTACGCCTACAACGACGCAGGATCGACGCGCTGGGGCGTGATGCCGACTGGGGGCGCGAATGGCGTGACGATCGCGCCGAGCGGAGGCGCACTCGGCGTTGCCTCCGGATTTCAGTGGCACAACGATTCTGATCACCTGGCGTTCACGAAAAGCGATGTGCGGAGTGCCGGCGACGTGTGGGTATTGCAAGCGTCGACCGGGAAGGTGACCCAATGGACGAAAAGCGAAACCGGAATTTCCACAGAGGGTTGGCCCGACGCCGAGCCCATCAGGTGGAAATCCTCGGACGGACTCGATGTGACGGGTTTCCTGAATCGTCCGCCCGCAAAATTTTCCGGACCGCGTCCGTGCGTGGTGGTGATTCACGGCGGACCCGAAGGCCAGTCACGTCCGAATTTCCAGGGACGCTGGAATTACTTCCTGAACGAGCTCGGCATCGCAATCATTTATCCAAACGTGCGCGGCTCCACAGGATTTGGCAAAACCTTTGCCGGCCTCGACAACGGCACGAAACGCGGCGGCACCTACGACGACATCGGCGCGTTGTTGGACTGGATCGGGGCCCAGCCGGAGCTCGACGCGAAGCGCATCATGATCTACGGCGGGAGTTACGGCGGACACATGACGCTCGCCACCGCCACGCGTTACTCCGAAAAAATTGCCTGCTCGGTCAACCTATTCGGCATCTCGAATTTCGTCACCTTCCTCGCAAACACCCAAGGCTACCGGCGTGACCTCCGCCGCGCCGAATACGGCGACGAACGCGACCCAGAAACATTCGCGTGGATGCAGCGCACCGCCCCAATGGCCCACGTCGACCAAATACGCAAACCGATGTTGGTCCAACAAGGCGTAAACGACCCCCGCGTTCCAAAATCGGAATCAGACCAAATCGTCGCCGCCCTCAAAAAATCAGGCACACCCGTCTGGTACCTAGTCTTCGAGGACGAAGGCCACGGCTTCGCCAAGAAGCCGAACGCGGACTTCGCCTTCTACACGACGGCGTTGTTTGCGCAGGAGTATTTGTTGGGTAACTAGGTGTAAAATCGGGGTACTTTTCAAATCCATGTCATAGAATGTCCGCGCCAGCGTCTATTCTTCGAGGGAGAATGGAGGACAACGCATGGATTCGCAGCCAGATTGCGCCGATGAAACGCTGGTCACGGAAGTACTCGGAGGAGACTCGGACCGCTACTCCGAACTTATCGATCGCTACTTTGGGGCCGTCCGGTCTGTAGCGGTCGCGCGCCAGAATAATCCCAGCGAAGTCGACGATATCGTCCAAGAGACGTTTCTCCGGGGATTTGAAAAGCTGGTACGTCTCAGGGATCCGCGACGATTCGGCCCTTGGATTCTTTCCATCGCGCGCAACCTTTGTAAGGACCGGTCGCGTAGGGCGCACAGAGAAGTACCTCTGGACGCCGAACTCGATCTCGTAGCGGCTCCCGCTCTCCCAAGCATTGAGCAGCGAGAGATCATCGAGTTTTTGCAGCACAACATTCGGCAGCTCGCACCGGAGCAACGGGAAGTCCTGCTACTCCGATACTTCGGGAAGAAATCGCTGACCGAGACCGCGCAGTTGCTCGGAATCAGTTATTCAGCAGCGGCGAAACGTCTTCAACGGGCACGCGAAGCGCTCGGTGCAACCATGCTGACGTACCTCGAGGGCGCGCAAGCGCCAAAGCCCTCCCGAGAACAAATCGTCCGTTTGATGGCCGTGGTCGCGGCCAGCGCCCTCGCATTGCGCAGTTCTGCAGCGTCGGGCAGTATGATCGCCTTTCCCTTCGCGGCGAAGATTGGTACCGCCGTGTTCGCGATCGCTGCGCTCGTCACCGTGGCGGGTCTTTGGACTGCCTTGCCCGCCGAACCGGCGGTGCCTCGCAGTGCCGATTCAGTTATCTTGACGTTCACACCACCCGATCCCGTTGCGTCGAGTGCCGGAGGATTTACATCGAGACCGAATACACCTGCCCCTCAGGAAATCGCGCAAACGGACAATGATCGCGCTGAAACGGTCGCAGTAAACGGCCGCGTATTTGACGAACGAAACAACTCGGGCCTGGCCAATTTGGTTGTCCGCTTCATGGGCCCAGACGATATCGAAGTGATGTACCAAGGCAAACCGACTGATGAGCGCGGACAGTACGCAATCGACGGATTGCAGCCCGGACGATATCAAGTCTCGCTCGCAGAGAGACGAAGCAACGGAACGACGGTGCTCTCCGGGAACTGGCAAACAACGCAGAAAGTGCAGGTTCTCGGTGCGCCGGAAATCCAAACTATCGACATCCCATTTTCAAAGGGTACGTTTATCAGCGGTCACGTCGTAGATAGCAAAGAAAACGGCGTCGAAGGCGCCGAAATTGATATCGATACGAGAAGTACTAAAGGACGACTATCCTGGAGCAATGCAGACGGTTATTTTGAGATCCAAGGACTCGAGCCCAGCGAGGACACATGGATTCGAGCGAACACGCCAGCAATGGCCAGCAAACCCGCCGGGCCGTTCTTCGTCTTCA
>JBGTJY010001010.1:0-5394 GCA_041744855.1 Candidatus Hydrogenedentales bacterium | reverse complement strand
TTCGATCAGCAGCGCGTCGCCGACTTGGTGGCCCAGACTGTCGTTGATGACTTTGAAGCGATCGAGATCGAGGAACAGGACAGCGAATTTGTAGCCCTTGTTGCGACCGCTTCGTTGCAGCGCAGCGTTCAGACGATCGAGTAGCAGGCCGCGATTCGGCAGGCCGGTTAGGTTGTCGTGCGAGGCATCGAAGAATAACTTCTCTTCGGTCTTCTTGCGATCGGTGATGTCCGTTTGTGAGCCGGCAAAACGATGGACCTGGCCTTCGTCGTTGAGCACCGAAACACCGCGGCTGAGCATCCAACGGTAGGCGCCGTCGCGGTGCAGCATACGGAATTCGTTTTCGAAATGGGGCGTTTCGCCGCGCAAATGCGTGTCGATATCCTCGCGAACTTTCTCGATGTCGTCCGCGTGGATGCGATTGAACCATTCGTCCGGACTGGCGGCGATGTCCGTGTCCCAATAACCGAGCATGGCCTTCCAGCGGGACGAAAAGTAAATGGTGTTGCTGCGGAGGTCCCAATCCCATAGGCCGTCGTTCGCGCCTTGCGCCGCGAGCGCGTAGCGATCCTCGCTTTCCCGCAAGGAAGCTTCGGCCTTCTTGCGATCCGTGATGTCTTCTTTGATCCAGACGAAATGCGTCATCGTGCCGGTTACCGTGCGCAACGGCGCGACGGACGCCGATTCCCAGAACGTGTCCCCGCCTTTCTTAGTGTTCTCGAATTCGCCGCGCCATTCGTGGCCCGACTCGAGCGCCACGGTTAGCTTGCGCCGTTCTTTCGCGCCGAGCTTTCCTGCCTTTAGGATTTCTGGATCGGCCGCCATCGCCTCGTCGAGCGTGTATCCGGTCGTCTCGGTGAATTGTTGATTGACGTATTCGACGTGGCCGTCCGTGTCCGTGATGACGGTCGTATTGGGACTCTGCTCGACCGCGAGCGCGAACTTGCGAATTTCTTCCGTGCGCGCGGCGACTTCTGCTTCCAACTGGTGAGAATGCGCCTCGAGTTGCGAATCGCGTCCCTGAATTTCGCGGAGCATTTCGTTGAAATTGTCGATGAGATCGCCCAACTCGTCGTTGCTGGATTTCTCGGCGCGCAACGAGTAGTCGCGGGCGGCGCTGACGCGTTTGGTGGTTTCCGCCAGCGCGATGATGGGCCGCGCGAAAAATCGGACGAGCACGGACGAAAGCAGAAAGGTCGCAGCGCCCGAAACCAGCAGCACCACCGCGACGACTCCCGCGTAGGCGAATGCGCGTTGCCGCGCCGAGCCGAGCGCAACCTCGACAAAGATGGTTCCCACCCGATCGTCGCCGGAAACCACCGGCCAATAGACGTGCATGTGGCCATCGACGAAGCGCGTGCCGTGCGAGGGCTGCGCGGGATCGAAGGCCGATTTTCCCATGCGCTCGAAGCTGGCGAAAATGTTGTTCGATGCATCGAGAATGTGCGCGGAGAGAATCGCCGGATCGTGCTCGAAGTGCCGAAGGGTTTCGTCGGCGCTTTCATTGTCCTGGACATCCAAAGCGGCCGCGGAGAGAGGCGCCACGGCGCTCGCGATCAGCTCATACTGGGTGACCAGCTGGGATCGAAACGAGCGCAACTCGTGACCGTAGATTACCAACGCGGCAATGAACAGCGCGAACGAACTGGTCAACATGCAGATGACCATCAGCTTCGAGCGGATGGACATGTTGCGCATCAGGTTCATGATGGGTCAACTTGCCCCGATGATGGAGGCAGCGCTGTGTTCAGGACGGACGTGTGCGGTAAAGCGTTGATACACAATATCTTGGAGCCGCGCCGAGTTCCGCCGTGGCGCGGGCAAACCCCTTTCCATCGTTCCTGCCCCCACGGCGGCGAAAAAGCGCGCCGATTGGAACTACCCCCACTGGGATCGTAACACATATTTGTCGAGTCCGGGCTTGGTTTGGCGGGAGTTGGAGGTAGCTACGAATGGCACGAATGGGGGGATAGGTTAAGAATGAGAGGAGACTGAGGGAAGTCTTTTTTGATGACGATGACGATGACGATGACGATGATGAACTTGCGTACGTGCAAGTGATTTTTTGGTGCGGGTTAGTTTCGGTGGCGTAGGCGGTGTAGGACGTAGGGGGAGGTGATCAGGACTGCGGGCGGGAGGAGGGTGGCGGCGAATGCGAAGGTGGTCGCGGTGATTTCTACGGGATCGAACTTCGTGACGCCGTTTAGTAGGTTCATAGGTCCTGCGTATAGGGCCGCGGCAATGGTCACGAGTAACCAGAGTGCGATGGCGTTGCGAATCGATTGCCGCGTGATGGCGCCGATGCGGATTGCTTGCCGGACGGTGTGCAACAACCAAACCAGGAGGATAGCGGCATAGACGATCGACAATATGACTACCACGGTTTGGGCGGTAGATTCGTCGATAGGGATGGGCTTCAAGTTGGCGATGATTACCCACACGAAGACCGGGATAAATGCCGCGAGGGCCGCGAACGATGCCGCGAGATTGGGAGTGCAGTGCAACGCCCACGCTGCCGCCAGCGGGACGGCCACGAGCACGAGCACGCGCGTTAACGAAACCTGGCGCTCCGGTGTTTCAAGAAGTCCGGCGAGTCCCTCGCGCGTGGTGCCAAACGAGGCGAAGAAAATGACTACGACGAGGATCGGCAAATAGCCGAGCGCGGCGTTCTTCAGGACCGTGACGTAACGCGCGTGCATCAGAAATGCCACGGACTGCGGCCGCGTGAATAGGAACGAGCGGTTCCCGTTACGCGTATCGAGGTCGAAGCCCATCATGATGCATCCCGCGAGCGCGGCCGGCAACACGAGCGCGAGAAACAGCGCGGTGTTCACGGCGTCGCGACTCATCGCCCAATTCTCGAAGAACCACCGGAATTCCGCGTCGACTCCGACGAGTCCCCAGATGAGTCCCGGGATGAGCAGGAAGTACATCGCAATGAAAGCGCACTGCAGCGCGGGCAGGTGCCAGCCGACGCGCCGCCACTCGTACCAGCGTTGCGCCTCGGCCGCGCTGCGAAATCGGCGCGCCCTGGTGTTGGCGACTTCCAGGTCGTTCAGCCGATCGAGCGCCGTGTGGCGAAACGTTCCGATTCCGCCGCGCCGGTTCACGGTCAATCCCACCACCCCGAGTGCGAAGCAAACCGGCAGCACGAGGAGTACGGCAATGGGCGCGAGCATCGGAAGCCTCGTGACTGGGGCATTCGATGCGACGACGACGAATCGCGCGGCGAGTAGCGTCAGCAGAACGAGCGCGAAGGTTCCCGCTTTGGCGTGATGCGGCGCGAATGCGAGTGTCCACGCTTGCGCGATTGCCGTCAGCATCACGGCGGCGCATGCCCCGATCCACCAGGGGGACTCTACTGCGCCCGCCGCCTGAAAACCGATCGCGTATGCGCTCGCGACCACAAACGCGAACGAAAGGCCCGGGAGCATGTAAGCGAGGACGAGCTTCCAACTGGCGACGGGCAGCCGAAACCATCGGTCGGGACCGCGCGAGCCGCTGGAGTCAAACTCGGTGAACGGCCAGCTTGCGCCAACAACGATGGCGGCGAAAGACATGAGCAACGCAGTGCCCGTCGCCCATTTCCACACCAGCGAATGCGTCGGCGATTCGGGTCGCTCCATCGTCGTTGAGAATGGACTTGGCGAAGTTTGCGCCGTATCACGGGCGGGCGCTTCGGGCCCGCTGGCAAGTTGCACGACGTAGGCGAAACTAAGCGAGACGAGCGTGAAGGCCGCGATCCCAACGAGTTCCCACCGCGCCCAGCGCCAGAACATCCAGGCGGTGACCCGGAACAAGGATGGGCGCGGATTGATCTCGTCGCTCGCTATCGATGCCGGTAGTCCTGCGTCAATGCTCATCGAACAGTCCTTTATATGCGATCGGGTTCACACTCGATGGCGCGATCGATGCAGTAAGTACGGGGCGGTGATCAGCACTGCGGGCGGTAACAACGTAATAATGAACAAGAACGTGAACGGAACTTGCCATCCCGGCTCCTTCGTGAACGGAAAGTTGATCAAGTACCGTAGGGAGCCGTGCATCGCAATGCCTGCAATGACCACCAACCAGATTCCTGCCGCCCAGAGGACCGTCTGTAATGGAATGGCCCCGCTTTTAAGTCCGCGTCTCGCCACGCGTACGAACAAACTAGTCAATATCACTGCATATGCCACCGTTGACACATCAAAGGCAATTTGCACGGAAAACTCATCAGGGGGAGCGTTGTCGGCCGATGCAGCGACGAGCCACACGTATAGCGCAACGAACACCGCGAGTCCGCCGATCGCGGCGATGATGTTCGGCGTGCATTGCATCGTCCATGAGACCAAGAAGGGCACGGCGGCGAGCACCAGAACCTTTGACCACGTGATTTCTCCCAGCTCGCCATGAGTTATCGATGCAAGCGCATTCCGAGTTCCTTCATACGACGCGAAGTACCAGAGCAGACCCACGAGCGGTAGGTAACCCAGCAACGCGTTTTTCGCGACTGCGGCGTAACGTGCCCGCATCAGAAAAGACGTCGAACGTGGGCGCGTAAACAAGAACGCGCGGTAGTTGTTCGGTTTGTCCGAATCGAAGGCCATCATGATGTATCCGGCCACCGCTGCCGGCAACAGCACCGCCAAAACGAACGCAATGTTCACCGACTCGCGCGATCGCGACCAATTGTCGAAGAACGCCCAGAAGCTCCGCGCGCGGCTATCGGACGCCCATAGGAATGCCGGCACGAGGAGGAAATAGATCGCGATGAATCCGCATTGCAACGCGGGCAAGTGCCAACCCAATCGGCGCCACTCGTACCAGCGCTGTGCCTCTGCCGTGTTTCGGAATCGCCGCGCGTGTGCATTCGCGAGTTCGAACCGGTGGAAACGTTGGACGGCTGCGATGCGATTGGATTCCGCCGCACGGCATCGGTTCACGTTGATTCCCGCCACACCGATTGCAAAGCACACGGGGACCGCCAACGGCATCAGGATAGGCGCGTCGACCCACATTCCCAGCAATACATCGAGGGGCTTAACCAGCCCACCGCCGCAAACAGCGATTGCGATCGCGAAGGTCGCAGCTAGACCAACCTTAACGTGGCGCGGAGTGAAGACTAGCACCCATGCCTGCGCCATGGCCGTGATCGCAAGCGCCATCAAAGGCAGACTCCACCACGCCGGGGACTCTGGCGACGGATCCCTAAAAGCGATCACAAAAACTGCCGGAACTAGAAACGCCAACATCAAGCCCGGAAACATGAATGCCAACGCCAACTTCCAGCTAGCTAACGGCAGTTGGAAATACCGAGTGGGCCGCACGGATTCTCTGACGCCAAACGGCCAAGCCGCACCGACCACAATCGCGCAGATCGACAACAGGAATCCGATGTACGAACCGAAACTG
>JBGTJY010001009.1:0-3324 GCA_041744855.1 Candidatus Hydrogenedentales bacterium | reverse complement strand
CGGGATTCGATCCGGTGATGAAGGCGATTGCGCGCGTCGCCCCTGTCGCGGGGTAGCGCGAAAGGCCGGGATGTAGATCGATCACGACACTGTAAGGCGGTCGACCGGCGGGAACACTTGAGCCAGGAGCAAGCACATCGATCACGTATCCGCGGGCTGCAAGCAGCCGGGCGAGTTCGGTCGCCTGAAAACGATTTTGGTGTCGCACGTCCATCCGCCGGTCGATAAATGGTTCCACCAAGTGGATGAGCAGAGCACGCCCACAGAGTTTTTCCGTAGGATGTTCCGCGCTCGCCACAAACGACGGTACGCGCCTCTTGAGTCGAGCGAGCCGATGTCGAAACTGCCGCCAAACGCAGCGTCGGTAAAGTGATGTATGTTTCACGTAGTACCTCCGAACGGGCGATTCCGGCCCCCAACGTATGTGCGAATCGGTATGGTGAAAAGGTTTTGGAGTCGCGTCATCGTTGCTTACACAACCGGTGGAACAACGGTCCCTTCCCTTGGAGGAGTATGCGCGTTGCATTCCGGACCGCTAAGCACCGACAGCGCGGCGGGTGCCTCCCAGGCCATGGCCACAGACGGTTGCGTAGGGTTTCAGCCATTTTTCCTCCGGACGCTACTTGCGCACGGACTGGTGAGAAGTGAAAACTCCTTGCCGCGTCCAACAACTTACTAGTCCATCTGATGCGGGAGCCAACTGACTTGCTCGTAATTACACCTACCCTCGGCAGTTCGCCGTGGTTGGCCGACGTCGTGTCCGATGTCGCTTCGCTTTCCCGCACGATTCGCGCGGCACACGTGCTCGTCGCTCCGGCAGGCGCGGTCGATGCGTTGAGGGCACGGTGGCCGGGAGTTCGGGTCGTGCAAGAGCCGGCGGAGGGAGGATGTACGCGGCGATCAACGCCGGGGTCGCGTCGGTCGACAACTGGCGGTGGCTCATCTACCTCAACGACGACGATCGTCTGCTGCCCGCCTGCGCCGACGGCATACGTGAAGCGGCCGGGTGCGACGTGGTCTACGGGGATGTGACCTACATCGATGCCGAAGGACGCGCTCTCGCACGCATGCCTGTGTGTCGGCGATCGACGGACATTCTGGCGCTACTCGCACGGGGTACGGCTGCGTTTACCCAACAAGGCACACTCGTGGGCCGCGCGCTTTGGGAACGGTTGGGCGGATTCGATGCGTCGCTGAAACTCGCTGCGGATCATGACTTCTGGCTGCGCGCAGCGGCAGGTGGAGCATCGTTTCGCCGTGTCGACGCGTGTGTTGCGTCGTATAGGATTCATCCCGGGCAGCTTTCCGGAAATGTTGCGGCCGCCGGCGCCGAGCTCCGTGTTGTCTGCGGGCGGACGACAGCGACAGTCTCGGCGTGGCGCACGTGGTGCGCACTCGCACGCTTTCGCATGTCGAATGCAGGAAGGATACTGACACGCCTGTGGCGCACAGGTCGCGTCCGCAGTCGGAGGCTCTACTGTGATGGCGCGAAGGCCTGAAACGAAACGCGTCGCCGTCATCAATCCCATGAAGTCGTGCCGGCCGACGGGTATCGGTGTGGCCGGCGATGCCATTCCGGCGTTGCTGTCGGATGACGTCGCGGTGACCAGCCCGCGACTCGATCGCTGGTTCACTTGGATCAATGATGCGGCGCTGCCTGCCGTCGTGAGGATGCTCTTTCGCATCGGTCTCGCGCAATTCGCGCCGTGGTTCTTTCCGCGTGAGGGCGCCTTGATGTTCACCTCGCACCATGCTCCCCTGTGGCGCACGGGGCGCCATGCGATCATTGTGTATGATCTCATCGCGCTTCATCTGTCGAAACAGGCGCGGATACAGCATGTCTTCTTCAAGCGCGTGTTGCCACGAATTTCACGATGCGCGGGACGTATCGTGACGATTTCGGAAACCGTGCGCGTAGAGATGCGTGCCGTTTTTCCTGCTTTGGGTGAGGAACGCTTCGTTGTTATTCCGGCTTTTTCGAAGGCGTTGGATAAAGCGGTCGATGGTGGCGCATATCTGGAAATGCGTCGTGCTGCGGGATACTTTCTCGTGGTTGGCGCCCGCTACCCGCATAAGAATCTCGGTCTCGTGCTCGACGCGATCGAGTTGATGGCGCCTGCCTTGGAAAGTCCCTTCCCGCTCCTCGTTGTTGCAGGTTGCTCGCGGTCGCTCTGGCCCACGCTTGCGCGGCTTGAAGAAGCGGGACGGGTTCGGGTGATCGAGCGACCGGACGATGCGGAGATCGCGGCTTTGTACAAGACGGCGCTCGCCCTTGCCTATCCTTCGTTGATCGAGGGCCAGGGGCTTCCTCCGCTCGAAGCGATGGCGCACGGTTGCCCGGTTATCTGCTCGGACATCCCGGTATTGCGGGAGACATGTGGAGGCGCGGCCTTCTACGTCGATCCGCATGACGCGTTCGGGCTTGCGCGGCTCTTTGGCGAGTTGCTCAGTGGCGAGCGTGCCGCAGATCTGGCGCAGCACCGCGCGGTGGCGATCACAACGATCGCGCGCTTCTCACAAGCGGAGTTGCGCGTGCGTTGGGCAGCCTTCATCGAGGCCTTCGCATGAAACCACGCCTCTCCGTCATCATCGTCGCCTACAAGTCGCGGGCAGAGATCGGGGCTAGTGTCGCGTCGATTCCGGGCGCGGTCGGCGGTGGCTCCGTGGAGGTTGTCGTGGTGGATAACGGTCTTGGTGCGGATGGCGTGCCGGAGTTGCTCGCGCGGGATCATCCGACGGTGGCGTGCGTTGTGCCGACGGAGAATCTCGGTTTCGGGCGGGCGAACAATCTGGGGTTTTCCCGGACGTCGGGCGAGTTTGTGTTGTTTCTCAATCCGGACACGGTTTCCAATGCGGCGGCTCTGGAGCATTGCGTGGAGCGGGTGTTGGCGGAGCCGGATCTCGGGACGATCTCGCCGCGGCTCGTGCTCGCGGAGGGCTCGATGGATCTCGCGTGCCGGCGTTCGATCCCGACGCTGTGGGATGGGTTTTGCCGCGCGAGCGGGTTGGCTGCGACGTTTCCGAAGTCGGCGCGGTTCGCGGGCTACAACCTCACGCATCTCCCGGAGGGAGAATCCCATGAAGTCGGCGCCATCAACGGGGCTTTCATGCTCGGTCGGCGTGAGGTCTTCGCTGCGGTCGCCGAGCCCGGGCCGCACGCCGTTTTCGACGAGAACTTTTTCATGTACGGCGACGATCTCGATCTGTGCATCCGGGTGCGGAAGGCGGGGTATCGCGTGGTCTACGACGGCAGTCATTCGATCGTCCACATGAAGGGGCAGAGCGTGGCGAAGGATTTCGACCGGATGTCGCGCGCGATCTTCG
>JBGTJY010001008.1:0-3724 GCA_041744855.1 Candidatus Hydrogenedentales bacterium | reverse complement strand
GTTCGCCCGCGGCAATTGGGGCGATGCCCGCAATCTCAATTTCTTCATCGATTCCGGCCTCGTCGTCATTCGTCCCGATGGTAAAGGCGGCACGAAGCAATGCGCGTTCACGACTTCGAAGCGCAAGCTCGAGTCGTGGGGCGCGCCCTCCAAGGATTTGCGCAACGGCTACTTCGCCTCGCCGCAACCGCTCGGTCTGGGACCGCTCCAACAAGAAGGCCACCTCATCGAGATCGGCGCAGCGGGCGACAACAATTTCGGCGGCGTCCGCATCGACGGCTTGCTAAGCCACGGTTTCCTCAAACAGTATGCGTGGACGATCGATTTCGATGCGCGGGAATACATATTCTCTTCGTAGGACGGGCTTCCAGCCCGTCAGTGGCTCTCGCACCAGACCCGACGGCCAGGATGGCCGTCCTACGTTGACCCCATCATCCGGATCGAGTACCGTCATGGTGCTGTGGCACGGGCTTCCAGCCCGTGAGCAAATTTTCCGGCGCGGATTCGGAGGTGGGCGATGTCCCTTGATCCCAAGAAGCTGCTGAACGCATATCGTTTGATGAAAACGATCCGCGATTTCGAAGAACGTATCAATATTGAGTTCACCTCCGGCGACATCCCCGGTTTCGTGCATCTCTATGCGGGCGAAGAAGCGATCGCGGTCGGCGTGTGTTCGCACCTGAATGACGACGACTACATCGGCAGCACGCATCGCGGCCATGGCCATTGCATCGCGAAGGGTTGCGACCCAAAAGCGATGATGAAGGAAATGTACGGCAAGCGCGACGGGCTCTGTGGCGGCAAAGGCGGATCGATGCACATCGCCGATCTCAAGAAGGGCATGCTCGGCGCGAACGCGATCGTCGGCGGCAGTCCGCCGCTTGCGATCGGCGCCGCGCTCAGCGCGAAATCGCGTGGCAAGGGCGGCGTTGCGGTTGCGTTCATCGGCGACGGCGCGTCGAACCAAGGCACGACATTCGAGGCGTTGAACATGGCCGTGGTGCTCAATCTGCCGTGCGTGTTCGTGTTCGAGAACAACGGCTACGGCGAAGGCACGGGCATCAGTTATCACCTCGGCTCGAAAGATATCGCGAAGCGCGCGGGCGCGTTCGGATTGCCCGCAGTCAAAATCGACGGCACCGATTTCTTCGCAGTCGAGGCGGCCGCGAAAGACGCAATCGAGCGCGCGCGCAAAGGCGGCGGGCCCAGCGCGATCGAGGGGTATGCCATGCGATTTTACGGCCACTTCGTCGGCGATCCGCAGGCGTATCGTTCGGCGGAAGAGCTTGAGCGCATTCGCGCAAAAGAAGACTGCCTGATCAAGTTTCGCGATCACGTCACCAAAAACAAACTGCTCGATGAGGCTGCGCTGAAGCAGGCTGACGCCGATGCCGCAAAGCTCATCGAAGAAGCGGTGCAAGAGGCGCGCGCGGCGAAATTTCCCACACGCGAAGATTTATTGACTGACGTTTACGTCTCGTACTGAGGAGGCTTGCGCTATGCCGAAGAAGACCATTCGCGAAGCGATTAACGATGCGCTGCGGCTCGAAATGCGGCGCGATCCACGGGTCGTGCTCATGGGCGAGGACGTCGCCGGCGGACAAGGCGGCACGGGCCAAGTCGATGCCTACGGCGGCGTGCTCGGCGTAACGAAAGGCCTCTTCAACGAATTCGGTCCCGAGCGCGTCATCGATACGCCGATCACCGAATCTGCGATTATGGGAATGGCCGCCGGCGCCGCGACGACCGGCCTGCGCCCCGTCGCCGAATTGATGTTCGTCGATTTTATGGGCGTCTGTTTCGATCAAATTTTCAATCAGGCCGCGAAATTCCGCTACATGTTCGGCGGAAAAGCGGAGACACCGCTAGTAATTCGCACGATGATCGGCGCGGGATTCCGCGCGGCCGCGCAACATTCGCAATGCCTCTACCCAATATTCACGTCGATCCCGGGACTCAAGTGCGTCGTGCCGTCGAACGCGTACGACGCCAAGGGTCTCTTAATCCAAGCGATTCGCGACAACGACCCCGTCATCTTCTTCGAGCACAAAGCGCTCTACGACGTCGCGTGCGAAGTGCCTGACGAGGCGTACACGATTCCGTTCGCCGAGGCGAACATCGTGCGCGAAGGCACTGATGTGACGATTGTCGCGCTCGCGCGCATGGTCCACGTGGCGAGCGAGGCGGCCGCAGCCCTCGCGAAGGAAGGCATCTCGGTCGAAATTATCGATCCGCGCACGACTTCGCCGCTCGACGAAGACACGATTCTCGAGAGCGTCGAAGGGACGGGACGGCTCGTCGTCGTGGACGAAGCGGGCCCGCGTTGCGGCATGGCCGCGGATATCGCGGCACTCGTCGCGCAAAAGGGCTTCGACTCGTTGCGCGGGCCCATCCTGCAAGTGACGCCGCCGCACACGCCCGTGCCGTTTTCGCCGCCGCTCGAAGACATGTACATCCCCGATGCGCGGCGCGTCATCGAAGCGGTGCGGAGCCTCGTCGGCGCGGTGGCGGCTACGGCCTAAGTGCCACCTGCTGAATGATGCCAGCCGCCCAAGATGCCTAGCGCCATTGTCGCGGTCACCATGCCGAAGTGGGGCCTCTCGATGGAGGAGGGGACGGTCGTCGAATGGCTCGTGCCCGAGGGCGCGGCGGTCACGCTCGGCGCTGAAATCGTCGCCGTCGAGACGAGCAAAATCGCCGGCGTCGTGGAATGTCCCGCCGCGGGCGTATTGCGGAAACAGGTCGCCAGTCCCGGCGCGCTGCTTCCTGTCGGCGCGTTGATCGGTGTGGTCGCCGATGCTTCGACCGATGCGAGCGAGATTGACGCATTCATCGCTGAATTCCAATCGGCATTCGTTCCGAAAAAGGCCGAAGAAATCTCACCTGCGGAACCCGAACGCGTCGAGATTGGCCCGCTCACCATTCGTTATCGCGTCGCCGGCGAGCGCGGCGGAGAGGCCACTCCCGTCGTGTTGATTCACGGTTTCGGCGGCGATTCCAACGGGTGGCTGTTCAACATCGACGCGCTCGCGAAAGATCGGGCGGTCTACGCACTCGATCTGCCCGGCCACGGACTCTCATCGAAACAGGTTGGCGATGGCCGGGTCGAGACATTTGCAGAAGTCATTGAGCAATTCCTCAATGCGCTCGATCTGCAGCGCGCGCATCTGGTGGGCCACTCACTCGGCGGCGCGATTGCGCTCAAGATAGGGCTGACGCATCCCAAGAGCATCGCGAGCGTCACGACGATCGCCGGCGCGGGATTCGGCCCGTCGATCAACATGGACTTCATTAACGGCTTCATCAACGCCGAGCGCCGCCGTGACATTACCACCGTGCTCGAAAAACTCTTCGCCGATCCCAAACTCGTCACGCGCGCGATGGCCGACGACGTGCTCAAGTTCAAACGGATCGACGGCGTCACCGATTGCCTGAAGGCGATTGCGAACGGCGCATTCGCGGGCGGCGTTCAAGCGGCGCAGTTTCGCGACGCGCTCGCGAAGTTTCCAATCCCGGTCCTCGCGATTTGGGGAGCGCAGGATCGGGTCATCAGTCCGGGGGACGCGGACGGACTACCGACCAACGTCATCGTGCACCGCATCGAAGCCGCAGGCCACATGCCTCACATGGAATCAGCCGGCGCGGTGAATTCGCTCCTGGCGAATCACTTTAGCGCAACGAATTAGCATCTTCGTGACCTTCGTGTTCTTCGTGGTTAATGCTG
>JBGTJY010001007.1:0-6034 GCA_041744855.1 Candidatus Hydrogenedentales bacterium | reverse complement strand
AGCACGTCGCTCGCGCCGCTCTCGCCGCCCTGCATGATTTCATTCGACGTGGGAGGGGGGCTGGCAGCCTCGATAGGCTTCCGCCTCGGACGCGGCACACGAATCGCCTGCCCCATGATCGGCTACCGCCACTCGGCTACGCTTTACATGAATTCAACCGGCGGGTATGTGTTGCTACGCGATGGAGTCGCGATACCGCCCGATTTACTCGAGCGGCGCGGGGCATTGCCAACGAGATTGCCCGACACTTTCGAAGCGCGTATTTCAATCAGCGACATCGAAGACACGATCACGACGTACAACGTTCGGGTTTGGGAACTCGATAAACCGGCGAAGTCACCCCGAACCCCTCCGGAGTATTCCGTCGTCATCGTCAGCACACGGTTCAGCCGCCGATTGCAGGCCGTGCTGCGCTCGCTCGCGCACCAGTCGGACTTCGCGCTCGACCGCATCGAGATTCTCGTATGTTACGTTCCCGGCGTCGATCCCACCGATGATCTGCTCGACAGTATCGGTATGACGTTTCCCGAACTCCGCATCGTTCGCATGCCGTTCTCCGAGCGGCGGGTCCACGCGAAAGGCTTCATGATTAACGAAGCGGGGAAGGCGGCCCGCGGCGAGTCAATCGTGCTACTGGACTCCGACACGCTGGTCCCCCCTGACTTTTTTGCCAAGCTCGCCGCGGCGCCGAAGTCCGCGGCGTTCATTGCGCCCGACGGACGCAAGCTCTTGCCACCCGATGTGACGGCGCGAGTCCTCCTGGGCGAAGTCGAGCCTTGGCGCGATTGGAAGACCCTCGTGGACGGACCGGGCGAATACCGGCGCCGCGAGGCAAAGGGCGTCCCCGTGGGATTTTGTCAAGTCGTCAAGGCGCGGTATCTGCGCGAAATCCCTTACATGGAACTCGAGCACTTCGAGTGGTCCGACATGGCGTTCGGCAAGGAACTAATCGCGCGCGCCGGCAAACCCCACCGGCTCGTCGGCACAGTGGTACTGCACCTCGACCACGGCAGCAGCCAATGGTTCGGAACGCAAAAACAGTACTGAGAGACGCCGTTTGGAATAGTGAGTCCGCAACGCAAAACGGATTCCGTTGGAACATCCGCCAAATAGTTGCCGCGATTTTTCCGGCCATGATATAGTCTTCTCGCTTCGCGCAGGGAAACTCGTGCACCGCGCGTGCCCTCGGCGAACGCGTCTCGTGCGTCCCCATCGTCTAGCCTGGCCTAGGACACCGCCCTTTCACGGCGGCGACAGGGGTTCGAATCCCCTTGGGGACGCCATTTTTTTGCAGCGCTTACGCTACGCGGTTTCAACGCGGCCTCCCGATGAACGAGGCGGGCGTTCTTGGGGGAAGAGTGACAAAACTGGTCCGAGCGGTATTCCAGGTTCGCTCACTCCGCTACGACATTCGAACGCCCTACGCGAAAAACCAATTTGTCGCCGTGGCGCTTCTGTGATTCGCGTAAGCTCGCCGCAAGTTTGTGCAAATCGTAATCGTGTTCTCGAAGAAGTTCTTCTCGATTACGGCGAACCTCTTCGACAATTTCATCGGTCCATGGTTCCGGATTCATCGTCGAGTTCCTCAGGTGTGCAAATGGTCGGCGTTGGTAGGCCGATCTTGTCGTTGAGCGCGCGCAACGCACGCCGTATTCTAGCATGGGCGATATGTCGAAGATTCCAGGTGATCAAGTAGTCCATGTCTTCGATGACTGCAATCGCTATGTGCAAGGCATCGGAAGCGGCGATTTGTGGCATGTGCAGCTCAGTAAGATATCGTTCTGCCAATTCTTCAGCTTCCGAACCGAGGTTCAAGATTTTAATGCCGTCAAGAAGTTCCAGTCGCCGGCGAGCGAATTCCGGATCGCCTTTTCTCGCCTCACGGAGGACTAATTCGGAAATTTGCGGTTCGAAGAAATCCAGGCTGGACGCCCACCAGCCTCTCGTGACTATTTGGTGGCCGAGTGTGACGACATCACGCGAATCGCGGCCCACCACGTAACTCGGAATCGTTGTTTCGATGTAGACGGTAGGTTTTTCCATCGTGAAAACCGCAAACTCTACACGACCTCGCCCCGCAGCGTGCGTACTTGCTCCGTGATCGCCTCCGCCTCCTTCAGCGCCATGCGCTCATTTTGAAACGCCATCCGATTCCCGATCAGCGCCACACGTAGATCGCTCAACGCGTCGCGCCGTGCGGACCATGCGCAGTAATGAACGAGACCAGACACGCCGAACAACTCTACTGCGAGGATAATGCCGAGCACCGCAGCGGCGTGGAGGAAGAATCCCGCTCCGAAGATTACGTTTACGAAGTATGACTCGACGATGTTGTATCCCGACACGCCGATGAAGGCCACTGGCGGCGCGTCCGACGCGATCGCGAATGGCCACGACGTGAGCATCCGCGCGCGGGATACGACCCGATCGCGGGCTGGTCCACGCAGCACGCTCGTGATGCGCGCGTTGAGTTCCTTCGTGAATGCATCGAATCCTTCGTCGTCTTTACGCGGCGTGAATCCCGCGCGCGTAAGCACGAGACCCACCTCGCTGCGCTTCGCGAGGAATCGCTCGCGAACGCGCTGCGTCGAGATTTCGAACTCTTCATCGACGAGATCGCGCTCGGTGAGCAGCGATGCGGCCCGCCGCCCGTCGCCTCCGCGGCCGAGCCAGGGTCCCCATCGCGTAATCCGCGCGGGCAACGTGCGGATGGATTCGAGCAGGCGAAACAGCGTGCCGACGATGCCTTTGGCGCGATCGCTCATCTCGCGGCCCAGCGCAAACGTCCACAGGTGCGACTCGGCGAACAATCGTTGGCTGACGATCTCGAAGCTCTCTTTCGCTATTGCCGTATCCGCGTCATTGAGCGCCTTCTCAAGTTCGTCAATTTGCTTTGCCGAGGCCGACAACTTGTCGTCCAGCGAAACCAACGTTTTCACCAGCAGACCTGCGGCGTTCGAGCGTTTGATTCGCTGAATCCGCTCTGTATTCAGCTCGTTGTACAGAAACTTCTCCAACTCCTGAAAATCGAACTCGTCGTCGCCCGGTGGCTGCGCGGCGACCTTGCGATCGAACGTTCGGCGGCTATTGACGCGGAAATACGCGGCCGCCTCGAGCCGCTGCTCTTTCAATCGCGACAGCCAATGATCCTTCACCGAGGGCGCCTGGGTTGCCTTCGTTTCGACGCACACCATCGTGCGCTCGCCGCGCAGGGGGCGAATCAACGACCAACTCGCCTCGTCGAGATATTTCTCCGAGTCGGCGCACATCAGGATCAAGTCGCACTTCTGCAAGACTTGAACGACCAGTTGCCGGTGCTCCTTCACGATCGTGTCGGAATCCGGCGTGTCGACAATCACCAGGTGTTCGAGCGCGGAGCCCGTGACGCGTTTCCATTCCGGCGGAAAATCCAGCTTCGCGCCGGGCGGTAGGTAGATCGTGGGACTCGACGTGCACGGCCGAAACTCGGAGGTCTTCGCAAGTTCGTCGCCGGCCAACGCATTCAACAACGTCGATTTGCCCACGCCCGAGCCGCCGACGAGCGCCACGACGAGCAGGTCGTCCAACCGCGTCTCGCGTTCGCGCAATTCGCGCAGGCGTTCTTTCAACAGCGGCGTTTCCTGTTCGAGCAGCGTCCACGGACCGCGGTATGCCGCGATCTTTTCGAGCCGCTGCAATATCGTCGCTACGCTTTCTGGCACGTCTGCTGGGCCTTTCGAAGTTGATCGACCGTAGCGCCTTCGAGCAACGAGGACAATTCCCGGAGTCTCTGCGTCATGGGATCGGACACGTGCTGCCTCAGCGCGCGCTCCAACAACGCCTGCTGCTCCTTCTTCCAGGGCGAAAGAAAATCGAACATCGCGTCGCCGAATTGCAATTCCATTACGCGCGTCACGAATTGCGCGGCGACAGGACCAATCGCAATCGCCGCCTCGGACGCACCGATGCCGCCGGTGTGCATGGCAATCGGCGCCGCAATCGCCGCGGGCGCGAGCGCGAGCATGATGTCGAGCGACTCGAGAACGCGCCGCTTGCCCTTGTGATCGTTCCACCACGCATCCAGGGTGTGCCGAGCGTGATCGCGGAATGCTTGCGACACATCGTTCGTTTTGAGCGCCTCTTTTACCACGGCCTGCGCCGCGGCCTCGGCATCCCAAGTTTGGGTAGAGATCAGCGCGACGCTCCGGAGCGGCTCATTCAGACCTCGCGCCTTATTGATGAGTTCAGCCGCGAAATCGCGAACGATGCGCTCGATCGCGCGCCGGTGCTGCTCATAGTGCGCCATCGGCGTGTCCGCAGTCTGCCCTTCCAACAGGGCCCGTCGCCGAAATGCCTTCGCCACGCCGCGGCCGATCGCCGACGTTGTCTTCACAATACCCGCGCTCGTTGCGCCGATGGTTCTCCGGATGGGGCCGCGCTTGGATTGGACGTACGCGTGAAACAAACCGCCGACGGCGGCGCCGGGCGCCGGATCGTATTTACCGGCGAAATTGCTCGCGGCATTGTCCATTTCGCGAAGCGCGCGATCCGTGGCGTTCGCCATCGTGCCGACGCTATCCAGAAATTGCCCCGCGCGATCGGCAAAATGACGCACGGTCGTGCTGAAGACGCGCCGTTTGATCGCCGGCACATCGAGGCGCTCCAAGTGATCGCGAAGCCGCTCGTTCCCATCGAGCGCCGAAATCGGTGCATCGAAATTCTCAGCAAGCTCGGGATTGTAGGCCACGATAAAACACGGTCCGGCGGTGCCGACGTCCTTACAAAAATCCGCGAGCTGTTGCCGCGCGACATCGAACTCGTTGGCCGGGTCCGCCTTATTCATGAGCGGCAACACGATTCGCCCCGACTGCACAGCCTCGCGAAAAAACTGCACGACGCGATCGTCCTTGTACTTCTCACCCGTCACGACGGCGACCAACACATCCCCCGCCGCGCGAATATGCTCCGCCACCTCCCAGTTCTGCTTGTCGATCGAATCCACGTCCGGCGTATCCATCACGACGAGGTGATCGGGTAGGTCATCGACTAGCGCGACAAATAGAGCTTTGGAGGGCGTCTTCGGATTAACCGGATCGTCTGAATTCTTCAGCGGAAGTGGCATAAACTCGGGAACAAGTCTCGATTCCAGGCATTCGGAACATCGTAGGGCGTTAGCCGCGAGAACGGGTCGGCACGTTGCCGCCGCAGTCGGGACGACCGGACTTATCGCGCGGCCTACCAAGACATTAAAGACAGTGGATTTCCCCGTATTTGTACCGCCCACTAGAGCGGCGAATAAGCAACCCGGTCCTCGAAAATGCGGTACCAGTTTGTACCGCAGCAATTCAGTCCAAGGCTGTGCGCCGTCGAAAAGGGCATCTGCTACTTTCGGGTACAGAGTTAGGCTGCGACGTAGCGAGCCCAATTCCGCTTCAAATGTAGTTAGAGCAACTCCAATTGGGTTTTCCATCGGCCTAGCCTACGGAGCTTGGAAGAACTTCTCAACATTCAGCGACAGGCAAAACAATTGCAACCTGTCTGCCTGCTTGAGAATTGAAATTCTTACTGGGATGGCAGAAACGAGGCGAGGAGCCTTGGCGGTGTACAATCCTTGATCTAAATGCCTTGTAGCTATGTAAAAATCGTAATTAGTTTCGGGAGATAGCCTGTGATAGACCTGCTTACAATCGCGAACTCAATCCTACTTTTAACCGCTGTGATTCTTCTCATTCTATTGTTGCGAAGGAAACATTCTAACGATTCTGCTCTTCCTGCCCGTCTTGACGCATTCGAAAAGGCACAGGAACGTACGGAACGGTCGGTGAGTGACGAGGTATCTAAGAGTAGAGACGAGCTGAGTAAATCAGCGAGAGAGCAGCGTCAGGAACTCAAGGACGATTTCAAGGCGTTCGGCGACTCTGTAGTTCAACGATTGACTCACGTTGCGCAAATGCAGAGTCAGCGATTCGATGCTTTTTCAAGCCAATTGACAACGTTCGCTCAGGCCAGCGGCGAGCGCCTGGATGCGGCCCGCGCCGAGTCGGCTACCGGAGCC
>JBGTJY010001006.1:0-7554 GCA_041744855.1 Candidatus Hydrogenedentales bacterium | reverse complement strand
CCACGTGATCTGTGCGCAGCGTGTCGATGAGGATCATGAGGACGTTGGGCCGCGTCTGTTGCTCGGGCACGATCAATTCGCACGGCGACAACCATGCGCCCGCGAGACCCTCTAGCACGATTTGGCACGTCTCGCCTGCGTGTTCGGCGAGAGAAATCCGGTGATCTGTCCAGCGAGGTCCCGGCTCGATATCGTATGAAGCGACGGTTCGTTCCCCCGCGCGAACGAGTATGCGCGGGTTTGCGTTTGAGGCCGCCGGGGCGTAAACGCCGAATCGCAGCACGGCGTCCTCCGGTATGACGCCGACCTCGATTCCGAGACGTTCGCCAGTCGGAACGCGCAATGCGTCGCGCCATTCTTTTTCGAGCGGGACGCGCTTAGTCGAGAGTGCCGACAGCGAATGGGAATTTGCAGGCGTATCTGTGCCGCATCCGCACAAAGCGATGAGGCAGATGGGCAATAGAATGCAAACGCGGCAATGATGCGAGTGGATTATCCGGTGGATATTCACGTTCAATTCTCGTGGAAGGCGACGGGGTATTTTACGCGACTTTGGAATTGTGACGTGTCCGGCGTGCCACGATGCTCCAGGAGGCGATCGCGGCCATTGTCGTGATCGATACGACGCAACCCAGCGTGAAGCCATGGGGTTTGTACAGGAACTCTATTCTATTTATCGAACCATCGACCAGCACCAATCGCCATACTGGATGGTCCACGGGTGGAATCTCGATCGACGTTCCGTCGGCGTATGCTTTCCATCCGGGGTCGACGTGGTCCGTCAATGCGAGATGGCCTGGCTGATCTGTGGTGATGTCGATGACAACTCGTGCCGGCGCGTACGAGAGGATTGTGGCTCCAGCGATCGCGCTGGATCCGGTGTGTGACAAGTCATCGATATCGAAGTCTTCCGTCAAAACGAACGCTCGCGGCCATGCACTGGAGTTTTTCAGAACGAAAATGCCGTCAACTTCGGCGATCACTTCGAATTTCTTGGGGATATCCTCGCGCGAAATACGTCCATCGTCGCGAAACAATTCGCTTCCTGGGCCGACTACGATACATTCGACGCCGTAAAAGTCGAAGATATCCAACGCGCCATTCGCGGCACTGAGGCCTCCCCAGAGTCCCAGCGAGGATTCGTGTCCCTCCGACTCGAGGGCGTCGGCGGATTCCTGCAAGCGTGACGCGCGAGAATCTTTCGCTATTTCCCAAAACATGGCGGGCATGAATGGCGAGAATCCGTCGAGGCATGGCGTACGCGTTGGGAGTCCGTACTTCGGGACGCGGCGTCCGTCCTCGAGGGCTACGTCGATATACACGCGGCCAGCGATGGAGAGATTCTGTTTGATTGCGTCTTGTACTTGACTCGGCAGGCCCACGAGGTCCGGGCGCTTGGGAGTGACGTAGACGGAGAGATCGAATGCGAGGATTGGCGTCAGAACCAATGGAATCGCAATTGCGGCGAGGGAGAAGGCGGGACTCATTGTCGGTTCCGCACGGGCGATTCGGACGTTGAGCAATACCAGCGCTGCGGCCGCGGCGAGCGCGACTGTGGATTCGATGCCGTTTAATTGCATGTCGAAGAGAATACTTGCCGCGAGCATTGCGATCGTAAAGACTAACGCCGCAGTGCGCATTTTCTGTGACGCGGCGCGGCGATCGATCAGCCATTGGTTCAGACCCAGCGCCGCGAGAATCGCGACGGAGATTACAAGAAAAGGTTGCAATCGAAGCGGAAATCGGAACCAATCGCCGGTCGGCAGGTTGTAGTAGGCGCGATACAGCGGCGTGCCGTCGCCGAGGATCAGCATGAACAGGAGGACTGCGGCGCCGCCGAAAAACCAGGCGTTGGGTCGACGACGCATGACGGCATACGCCGCGAACAGCAGCGGTACGATGCCGATGTAGAACACGTACGGGGGGCCGCCATCGTTTACTAGCAATTCGAGCAATTGCGCCGGCTGCTCCACGCCGCCATCGATAGGATCGACCGCCTGCTCATAACTAATGCCGGCCGTCGATCGCAGGCTCGTTTTCGATAGCTGCCAGGTGGGAACTAGCTGCGCTGCAACCAGCAGCATCGCGACGGCGCAGGCGGTCGCGAAAAGTTTCACGCGATTGACGACGGCTCGAATCGCGACGCCCGAGCGTTTCGTTTGGACCGATCGGTATACGACAAACGCGAGTAGTAAAAAGCCCGTCCGCACTACGATTTCGAGTTCGCCTGCGAGGAACTGAAGTGCGAGCGTGATGGCCAGGCCTACATTCCATCTGCTGTGCGCCGTCACGATGATGCGATCCGCGAAGAACAGCGCGAGCGGGATGTAGATGCCCGACCGGAATTCGTCGGGGTAGATGAGACTTCGCGAGGCGGTCCATCCGCTCATCATGACGACGAGCGCGCTGAAAATCGCCGGGACGGCGCCGACATTGAGCGCGCTGCGCGCGAAGAGAAACATGAATGCGCCGAATAGGATCGTATGCACGAATCCGCTGAGGAGGTGCATTTCGGCGATATCGCCGAGCGCGTAGATCGCGGTGAACGGATACAGGGGTCCGTGCTCGAGCGTGGCGAGCATGGGCATGCCGGTGAATTCGTAGGGGTTCCACAGGGGCATACGGCCGGCGCGCATTTCCTGCACGGAGTACTGGATGTTGGGCAAGTAGCTGGCGTAGAGGTCGCGCGCGTGGGGGGACATCGTGTCGGGGCGATTGAGCCAGACTTTCGCGATCCAGAAAGCGGAGACGAACGCCGTCAACAATGCGATGGCTACGAGATCGCGCCGGGTCATGGAGTGCGTCGATTCATAGGTCGCGCCATTCGAAGATCAGTTCGCCATCGACGATTTCTCGTAGCGAGATTCCGGGATAGGCGTTCAAACGTTCGAACGCGAGATCTGCGAGGAACGGACCTTCGCGTTCTCGGATTGCGTCCTCGGGTTCCGAGCGAACATGGATCATCAGAAAAATCGTTTGGTATCGATTGAACGCCTCCGTTTCTCTCAAGTAACCGAGCGTCTCGTCGTAATCCAATTGTCGGCCCGGCCGTCGATCATGCGAGAAGAATGCCGTGTCAATCGGGCCGAGGAAGAACGGCAGGTCGAGGCCGTCTTCGGCGATGAGCAAATCGCGTCGCGTCACATTGTCCCGTAGCCATGTGAGCGTTTCGGAACGGTCAACCGTCCGCGACGAGTCCCAAGGCGGCAACGCGCCGATTTTGGCGATCGTCCGCGCGGTCGATATTTCGGGCACGAGCGCGGCGATAGTGAGCGCAACCGCCGCGACAACGCAGGACCAAGTGGGAAGTCTTCCGCTCACGAGAATAAGTAATGCAACGAACAGCGCCGCTGATCCCGGCAGCAGCAGACGTAGGTCGATGGGATCGACTCGAACGCGACCCTGCGCAACGATTAAGAACGCGAAATAGACGATGGCCCAGGCGGTAAGAAATGCGGAGACTTGGATTTCTCCGATCTTAGGCGCAGCGCTTCGCTTGCGCCATCGAGGCATGAGGCACATCGCGATAGCGCCGATAATGAGAAGCACCTCGATACCGGCAACCATACTGTTTGCCGGCCGAAACGATAGCAAGAGCCCGTTCGCGGTGTCCGAAACGCCTTCCGCCAAGGTGCCTCTTCCCGATCCCCAAGGCGCGCCGCCGACGCTTCCCGAGTGACGCAAATTTCGGAGTATCAGGGGAATCGCGAAAAAAGCCCAGGCCCCCATAAACGCAGCCAAATCCCGCACGCGTGGTTTGGGCTCCCTGCGCAGCAAAAGATATCCGCCGCAAACGGCGGGCAGCGGAAGCAGCGCCAATCGCGTCGTGAGGGCGAACCCGGCCAGCAAACCTGCGACGCCGGCGAGTGCGCCATCGTCCTTCGGCGAGCCGGATGAAACCAGAAAGGCGAAAGAGACAAACATGAATGCAAGCGCGAGTGTCTCGCTCCACGCGAAACTGCTTGCCATTCGCAACGGCTCGAAATGTAGCAGGAGCGCCGCCGCCAATAACGCCGAAGAAAGCGAGACAATCCGCCGCACCAGAAATCCGACCGCAAGGAGTATCGGCCCTAAGCTAATCGCGGAAATCGCCAACGCGGCTGCCGCGGGATCCACCCGCCAGCGGCTAAAAATCGACGTGAGCGCAAGCGCGATCGGATACAGCGGTCCCCACTGAGTCTCGCGAACGGGCAACGTGCCATTTCGATCGATAAGTGGATACAACTCCTCCATGGAACGCGAGTAGCCCGCGCCGTGCATGATGTTTTCCGCCGCGTTGACGTAGATGATCGAGTCTGGCGTGAAATTGCCTTCCAATTGCAGCGAGTTGAACGCGCGTAGCCCGACGTACGCCGCGAGCGCCAGGGTCAGAACGATTACGGACAAGTAATTCACCGCCGCGCGCAAATTCAGCCGCGACGCATCGGGCGAGGATGCCGGTCGGCGTGTGTCGGATTCGGCGGGTGTCATGGGCATTGAATGTAGACGCGGTAGGATTGCGCGCTGGACCGCGACTATAGAGCACGCTCCGTTGCATCGTCTAGCATTCGCGATTAAACTCGCGTTGAGGGCAGGGCATACTTCGCGCGTGGTGAAAAGGGGGGGATGAATGGCGGGAGTCGCTCGCACCAAGCGGGGATCGCAGCGCGCGTCTACTCGCGTTGTGCCGCGGCCATTTCTCAAGTGGGTCGGCGGCAAGGGTCAATTACTTCCCGAGTTGGTCCGTGCGGTCGAGGCTGCGGGCGAATTCGGAGGCTATCACGAGCCGTTTGTTGGTGGCGGCGCGCTGTTCTTCGAGTTGTATCGCACCGGAAAGCTGGCGGGGAAATGCGTCCGGTTGTCCGACAACAACGAGCGGCTCATTGAAACGTACCAAGTGGTCAAGGACGACCTCGATACCTTGATCCCGTTGTTGCGCGCGCACCAGGGGCGGCACGATCGCGACTACTACTACGAAATGCGCGCGCATGTTCCCGCGACTCCGATTGAACGCGCCGCGCGCATCGTCTATCTCAACAAGACCTGCTTCAATGGACTTTACCGCGAGAACAGCCGGGGTTTGTTCAATGTGCCGATGGGGAAATACGATAACCCACGTATCCTCGACAAGGAGAACCTCCGCGGTGTATCCGCGGCATTGGCGGAGGTACGGATCGAGTGCCGACCGTTCGAGGCGATAGCCGAATTCGCTGAGGCAGGCGACCTGGTCTACTTCGATCCGCCGTACGACCCAGTTTCGACTACATCGTCTTTCACGTCGTATCACAAGGATGAATTCGCTGAGGACGCGCAGCGTCGGCTCGCGGCGACATATGCGCTGTTGGCGAATCGAGGCGTGAAGGTGTTGTTGTCGAACTCGAACACGAGTCTTATCCGGGAATTGTATAGCGGATTCGTAGTCGAGATCGTCGAGGCGAAGCGAAGCGTGAACAGCAAGGGGGGCCTCCGTGGAAAAGTTGAGGAGGTTTTGGTCCGGAATTTTTAGGGGACGCACGCGCCGCTTGAAAAGCGGCGGTACCGGGGACGCGCGAATTTGGCTGCACGCGCCGCTTGAAAAGCGGCGGTACCAGAAATTAGAGAACGGCCCGCCGGGAATTTCGGCGGGCCGTTGATTCCTGCGATTGACTACTGTGCGCGTTGGGCGACTATTTTCTCGCCGCTCTCGTCTACCGATACGCTGTTCACCTTGCCGCTGTCGTCACGAACGAACTCGATCGTGATGTCGGCCATGTCGAGCGTGAACTTGGTTTCCGAGCGGGCTTCGAGCGGGAAGGGTCCCTGGCCGGCCACGCTAACGGAAACGCCGTTCCCTTCGCGCGATATTTCAAAGCTCGGCCCGCCTGCAACCGTGTATTTCCCGACGTACTCGTCGAGAATCGTCTCTGAAACTACTACGGCGCTGGGCTCGTTCACCATGGCGTAGTTCATGAAACCGAACATCATCTCCGCAGTGGTCGGTTCGCCGAACTGGACGGTTGCCGTCGGGTCGGGGTTGTACGGATTTTCGGGCGAGTTGTCCCACGTCATGGTCAAGTCGACGCGGCTGCCCGCGGGCAATATCTTCGGTTCGGCGTACGAGTACGTCGTCTGCCAATTGAAGTCGTAGCCCGGCACTTCCAAGAGGTCCTCGGTGCGGCCGTCGGGGTACGTCGCGATGTACTTCGCCGCCTTGCCGCGCAGGTGCATGTGCGGCGTGTAGCCCATGATCATTACGTCGTCTTCAAAGGCCTGGCTCACGCTCGCGGAGTAGTTCGGATCGCCCGGCGGCACCGAGAAGTCGAACTTCCCGAGCGGCGCCATGCGGATTTGATGCGTGGGCTTATAGCCAATCGGATAGAACTTCACTGCGGCACTCGACTGGTCCCACACGCCCGTGCCGGGGCCCGGCTCCTTGTGATAGTGCATCTCGAACGTCACGCTCGAGCCTTTCCGCATCAACTGGTAGAAACCCTCGTCGTACACGGTGGGGTCGTTGCCCGGCGCGACACCGCCGAGCGGATTGCTGATGATGTGGTGCACGACGGGACTGCCCGGACGGAATTCGATCGCCTTGATGAGCCTGTCCTCGGGCAGCATTTCTTCGGTCAACGGCGTCTCGAAGTTGACGTAGATGTCGGTCACTTCGTCCTGCACGAAATAGGGCTCCGGCATTTCGATGATCAAATCCGGCTCGCCGATTTGCCAATCGCCCGTGTTGGGGAATTCGCGCGGAGGCGGCGCATCTTCCTCGCGGCCCCGGGGCGCGCCCTGATTGACCCACGCGACAATGGTGTCAATTTCTTCCTGGGTGAGCGTGCGCTCGTTCTTGAACACCCCGTGATACTTGGGGTGCGCGTCCCACGGCGGCATGTCGCGCGCTTCGACGACCTTAGCGATCGCCTTCGCCCACGGCCGGGTCTCTTTGTAGGTCGTGAAGCCCATGGGCGCCACCATGCCGCCGAGATTCGCGCCGTCGGAGCGGTGGCAGACCTGGCAGTTCTCCTGCAGAATCGGCAGTACGTCTTTCGTAAAAGTAACTTCGGTCGCGGCGGATGCCAGCGGCCCGACGACCGCCGTCGCCAGCAGCAACGCGCCATAACGCGCAATTTTCATGGGAATTCCCTCCAAATGCATGGGTGATCGTGGCTACTTATAGACCAATGACTGGTCCAAATAGTTTCTAATCGGCGAATTATGCGCTATCCAGCCGAATTCCGACAACGCATCATCGGCTACTCTAACCCGTGAATGAGCGTTGCGGGTCCCTCCGGCCCAATCCAGCTTGGCATCGTCTTTAGGGTGAAGTGTATGCGGGCGGCGGTGATTGGAATCGGAACGTTAGGGAGGCCAGCGGTCATGACATCGGAAACCCTGTTTCATCAATGGGAGACACGTCGCGACGCGGAGGCGTTTCAGGTTCTCGTTTCTCGGCACGCGCCCATGGTGTTTGCCACGGCGAAACGCATGCTCGGCAACGAGTTCGAAGCGGAGGACGTCGCCCAGGAAACATTCGAGACGTTGGCGGCAGGCCGGCGGCGTCCGCGTGGCTCGTTGGGTCCGTGGCTTCATCGGGTC
>JBGTJY010001005.1:0-2858 GCA_041744855.1 Candidatus Hydrogenedentales bacterium | reverse complement strand
TCCGCCGCCGAAAAGCTCGGCGAACATTTCGCGGAAGTTAATGCGGACTTGCGCGAAGGTTTCGGCGAAGAGCGTTTGGGTGGTGGCGTTGATCTTCGCGATCACATCCAGGAGCTCCTTACGCGAGGCGGTTAGGTCGTTGTTCTGCGTCTCGAGGAAGGTGTGGCGCTCCTCGAGCTCGTCGTATTCGTGGACGGCATCGAGATTCACCGGGCCCATGTTGTCGAGCTGGCGCGTCAGTTCCCCGATGATGGATTCGATCTGGGCGGCATCAACTTCCGCAGAAGCGCCGTCGCTCTCCGAATCGGTGCTCCGTTTCAGCTGCACGCGCAGTGTTTTCTGGAAGGCGTAAGGATCGGCGGTGAAATCGCGGAGATCCACCTGATAACGACGCGTGACGTTTTCCAACAGGCTTTCGGCGCGCATTTGCAACTGCGTTTCGCGCACCTGCTCCTTGCCGCGTTTGTCGTGCAGTTCGTTCAAGGAATTTCGCACCCCGCGGAGTTCGGCCTCGAAATTGTTGACGGCGGCGAGATGGCCGACGCGCTCGTCGGTGATCGCGGCGACCTTTTCTTCGGCCGCTTGGAGTTGTGCGGTCTGCGTCTGGAGCGTGGCTTCGGCTTCTTCGGATTCGATGGTCTGGGATTCGAGTCGCCGCTCGTAGTTCGCGATGTCAGCCCGGCGCGCGTCGATCAACTCTTCGAGCTCGGCAGCGCGAGCGGCCATTGGTTGACGCTGGCCGAGAAGATTTTCGTGACGCTGTTGCTCGGTCGCGACCGCGAGGCGCAAGGATTGGAGCAACTCGGACGTTTCCTCCTCGTGCAGGCGGGCCTGTTCGCTGGCATCGGCGGCTGCAGATTTGCGAGTTTGCTGGTCGGTTACACTCTGCGTGAGGGCGGTGAATTCTGAGTCGAGTTGCGCAATGCGCTCGTCGGCCAGCGAGGTTTGTTGTTCCAACGTCGTGCGCTCGGTTTGCACCTGGCGCAGTTTCACTTCGGCGGCGCGCAGTTCGTGACCGAGGAGAGCGATTTGCGCAGCGGAACTGGATTGCGCGACATGGGCGGCTTGGTGGCGTTGCCGCGCTTCCTCCAATTCCGTCGCCACCGCAGCGACCAGGGTGCGCAGTTGTTCGCGGCTTTCATTGAAGGCAGCCGCTTCGTTTTCGAGCCGTGCGAGTTCTGCGGCGGTTTCACTGATCAACAGCTTGCGGCCGAGAAGCGACTCGGTCTGGCTTTGCGCGGTTCCGCCGAAGACGACGCCGGCCGTGGAGATAAATTCGCCAGTGACGGTGGCGAATTGTAGGACGGGATTTTCTTTTTTCAGACGCAGCGCGGTCGGCAGATCGGGCGCAATCGCCACGCCACGGAGCAATCGCCTAACGAGCGGCGCCAGCGAGTCTGGCGCGGTGACCTTGTCGAACGCCCAAGCCAGCGCGCCAGCGGGCAGGTCGAGGAAATGATCGTCACTCCCCACCGCGGTTAATTCCGGAAGAGCAAGCGCGGCCTGGCCGAGATTGTTGCCGGCGACGTGACGGAGGATCTCGGAAGCCAGCCCCGCATCCTGCAGGACGACGGCGTGCATGTTGCGACCGAAAGCGGCTTCGAGTGCGGGGACGAATTCGCGATCGACATCGAGGCCGGAGACGAGAGCGCCGGCGAGCGCGGGACGGATCCGCTCGGGATCGTCGAGGCCTTTTAGAACAGCTTGCGAACCTTGCGCCAGGCCTTCGCCTTCTTCGTTGAGCTGCTGCAAAATTTCGAGGCGCGATTGTTTTTCGGCGACGGTGCGCTCGATGCGGAACGCTTCCTTTTCCGCATCCGAGAATTCCTGCTGCCGCGTCCGCACCAGAAGCTCGGCGGCGCGCAAGGCCTGGAAAAGGCTCTCGACCGTTTGCTGCTCTGCATCACTCGCGGCCTGAGCTTGCTCGACCGTCGAGCGCGCTTCGTTGCGAGCGGAGGCAGCGGCGTCGATTTCAGACCCGAGTTCGGAAATGCGGCTGTGGGTGGCTTCACGGCGGGCTTTTGTTCCGGCCAGTTCGTCCTGAAGCGCGGCGGTGCGGTTCTCGGATTTGGAAAGAGAGAGCTGCAAGTTCTGGAGTTCGTCCTCGCGTTCCGCGCGTTCCTTGCGCAGGGCCGCGGAGTGCGCGGTCAGTTCGGCGAGTTCGTCCTTTTTGGAGGCGAGGAGCGCGTTTGTCTTCTCGATGAGGGCGTCGGCTTCTTCGATTTGCGTTGCTTGCTCGGTGCGTCGGGCTTCGGCGGTCGCGATGTCGCTGCCGTAGCGCGCGATCAACTCGCCGATTTCTTCGGCGCGCTGCCGGTTGAATTCGATCCGGCTGCGATGCGCGGACATCTCGCTGTGCAAGCGTTGCACTTCGCCGCGCGCCTCGCTGATGCGGCTGTCGATCGCATCCAGGGTGGCGCGCTTGTCGGCTAAATCGTTCTCGCTTGTTTCGATCTTCGCGAGCGTGGCGCGTTCGATTGCTTCGAAGCGGACGATGGCTTCGCGACATTGCGTGAGCTCCGTTTCGAGCTGCTCGAGTTTTCCGCGCGAATGATGGGTGTCGAGGACCTGCAGGTCCGCCATTAATGTCTGATAACGCCGCGCCTTGCCGGCCTGCCGCTGGAGCGAGCCGATCTGGCGTTTCACTTCTTTAATGATGTCGCTGATGCGGAGGAGATTCGCTTCGGTGGCTTCGAGTTTGCGCAGCGCTTCTTTTTTCTGGCCTTTGTATTTTGTGATGCCGGCCGCTTCTTCGAAAACGGTGCGGCGATCCTCGGGACGCGAGCTGAGAATCAAATCGATTTTGCCCTGCTCCATGATGGAGTAGGCGCTGCGGCCGACGCCGGTGTCGGCGAAGA
>JBGTJY010001004.1:0-3611 GCA_041744855.1 Candidatus Hydrogenedentales bacterium | reverse complement strand
ATACCAAATATTCGCCGCTGGATCAGATCGATGCAACGAATTTCGCCGAGTTGAAGCCCGCGTGGGAGTGGGTTTCGATCAGCGGCGAAGTTGCCGACGCCAATCCTCGCGTGAAGCCGGGTCAGTTCAAGCCGTTTCCGTTGTACATCGATGGGTTGGTGTACGTCGCGACGGAAGTGTGTCAGGTGGTGGCGATCGATCCGGGCACGGGGAACACCGTGTGGTCGTACGACCCGAAGAGTTACGAAGATGGCCGGCCTGCGAATGTGGGCTGGCAGCATCGGGGCGTTGCGTATTGGACGGATGGCGACGACGCGCGCATTTTCATCGCGACGCATGACCGCAAACTGATCGCGGTCGACGCGAAGACGGGCGAGCCTTGCGCGGGTTTTGGCGAGAATGGCGCCGTCGACATGACGGATAGTCTTGGGCGGAAGGTGAATCCGCGGCACATCACGCATTCGTCGCCGCCGGCCATTTGCGGCGACACCGTGATCGTCGGTTCGATCGTGCATGACGGTCCGACGCGAAAGGAAGCGCCGCCGGGTCACGTGCGGGGATACGACGTGCGGACCGGCGCGATGAAGTGGATATTCCACACGATTCCGCAGGCCGGCGAATTTGGCAACGAGACCTGGGAAAACGATTCGTGGGAATACACGGGCGCCACGAACGTGTGGTCGATGATGGCCGTCGACGAGGAGCTCGGTTACGTTTACTTGCCCACGGGCACGCCGACGAACGACATGTACGGCGGGCATCGGCTGGGTGATAACCTTTTCGCGGAGAGCCTTATCTGCTTGAACGCGGCGACGGGTGAGCGCGTCTGGCATTTTCAGGCGGTGCATCACGGATTGTGGGACTACGATTTTCCGACCGCGCCAAACCTCGTTGACCTTACGGTGAACGGCAAGCCGATCAAGGCCGTCGCGCAGGTCAGCAAGCAGGCGTTTTGTTACGTGCTCGATCGCGTCACGGGCGAACCGGTGTGGCCGATCGAGGAACGGCCGGTGCCGCAATCGAAAGTGCCGGGCGAACGCTCGTCGCCAACGCAACCGTTCCCGACGAAACCGGCGGCATTCGATCGGCAGGGCCTCAGCGAAGATGACTTGATCGATTTCACGCCGGAGATGCGGGCGGAGGCGATCGAGTTGGTGAAGAATTTCGCGATTGGTCCTATGTTTACTCCGCCCTCAACGAAGGATGAGAACTACGGGACCATCTTCGTTCCGGGTTCGGGGGGCGGCGCGAATTGGCCGGGCGCGGCGTTCGATCCCGAGTCGGGAATTCTGTACGTGCCGTCGGTAACGTCGCCTTCGGCGTTTCCGCTGGTGAAGCCGGACCCGAACATTTCTAATTTCGACTGGATGCACAGTTGGTTTACCGGCGTGCCGCGCGTGCAGGGGTTGCCGTTGTTGAAGCCGCCATACGCGCGCGTGACGGCGATCGACCTCAACACCGGCGAGCACAAATGGATGACGCCCAACGGCGACGGGCCGCGGAATCATCCTGCCGTCAAGCACCTCAACGTCGGCCCGTTAGGCACGAGCGCGGGCGGGCCGCTGGTCACGAAGACGTTGTTGTTCGTCGGACAAGACCGTGGACTCGGCGACAACAATTCGCCGCGGCTGAACGTGTTCGACAAGGCGAACGGGAAACTGCTGGGGCACATTCCGCTGCCGGATACGCCGAACGGTTGCGCGTCAACGTACATGCATGACGGCCGCCAGTACATCGCTGTGGCCGTAGGCGGCGGGCCGTTCTTCAGCGGCTTCGCCGAGGAAGACATTGAGGCGGCGGTGAAGGAATCCGGCATCGATCCCGAAATGCTGCGCATGCTCAGCCGGATCCCGAGCACTACGCCGAAGTTGGTTGCGTATGCGTTGCCTTAGGCGGCGCAGAAATCGTGGGAGATTGGTTCTAGAATTACATAGAGCGGTGACAAATGGCACATCCGAACAAGCATATTCGAGATGCAATCAACTATGCCGAGGTCAATGGTTGGATCGTCACAAAGTCCGGTGCCAGGGCACATGCATGGGGTACAATACGGTGTGGATGCGGACACGACGACTGCTGGATGGCCATCTACTCCACACCCCGCGTTCCGGAGAATCACGCGCGGCGGATTCGGCGTTTGGTTGATCGGTGCCCTGGCTAATCGATGAGGTTTAGGTCGTGAAAGAGTACAGTTTCTCCGTGATAGTGCCGCTCCGGCTCCGCACGGACCAGGAGATTCTGGACGCGACCGACGCACTTGGTGAGGCTGGCTGCGACGACGCATCGCTTTGCGGGCACCCCGAAGGAATCGAGATCGCCTTTGACCGCAAGGCCGAGTCGCTGCAAGAGGCGATCGTTTCCGCAGTTACTGCAGTCGAGTCGATTGGATATCAAGTCGCACGGGTCGAGATGGAGCGGGGATCGATAGTCCGCTGAAACGAGAGTTGGCAGCAGTCGGCGTCTCAAAAGTATCGGATGCTGAGCCAGATTCCGAGCACTACGCCGAAGTTGGTTGCGTATGCGTTGCCCTGAAGCATGCAGCGTTAGCGTGTTAGAATTCGGTAGAGAATCCAGCGCAAGTTGCAGGAGTATGTGCGATGGCTACGGCGTCTAGTTCAAAGTTTCAAGACGTATTGGAGTTGGTCGAATCGCTGCCTGACGATCAGCAAGACGACCTCATCGATATCGTGAGGCGTCGAAAGATCGAGCGCCGACGCGAAGAGATCGCACGGGACATCGCAGAAGCGATGGCGGAGTTCGAGCGTGACGAGACTAGCAGCGGTTCCGTAGAGGACTTCATGCGCGAACTTGATGAATGAGACACCTCCACACAACCTCGCCGTTCAAGACAGGTTTGTTGCGTATGCGTTGCCTTAGAGGGCAACGGAAGGTTCCCGTGATAGAATCGATAGAACAGATCGCAATTCCAAAGGAGTCTAAAAATGGCAACGTCGACACATGGGACGTTTCAAGAAGCACTGGACGTTGTTGAATCTCTGAGCGACGATCAGCAGGAAGAATTGATCGATATCGTTCGGCGAAGGAAGATCGAACGGCGTCGCGCCGAAATTGCGGAAAATATCAGAGTGGGGCGGGAAGAGCACGCGCGAGGTGAAACTCGAAGCGGAACCATTCAGGATCTCATGAAAGAACTCGATGAGTGAGGGAGATTGACTGGAGCCGGCGTTGCCGACGGAGGCGGCGCAGACTCTATACTCCTGTTGGATATGGGGACGCATGATGAGATTACTAGTCCGAAGCCTAGCTACGCGATTCCGGCGATTGCCTCTTACCCACTCGACGCGTACTAACTTGGCCAACAATCGTACGACCTGTCTTTTCGCGATGAAGAAGAAGCTAAGCCTTCAACTTGAGGCTACGAGTATCGAACGGGCCAAGGCATATGCTGAGCGGACGGGTCGTCATTTGTCGAACTCGTGAAGAATTTCTTTTGCCGACTCGACGCGCCGGATACAGGTACAGAATTGTCGCCGGCTGTTAAGAAGATGGCAGGCGTTCTTAAGGGTAGCGGGGTTGACGTGAACGACTACAAGGACTACCTCACCCGAAAGTATGGGCTCTAGCCCCGTCGCGCGAACTGCGTACGAATT
>JBGTJY010001003.1:0-7288 GCA_041744855.1 Candidatus Hydrogenedentales bacterium | reverse complement strand
GCCCGCGCCGAGCGCATTGTGGCCCACTTCCGAATTACCCATGTCGTTCTCGCTCGGCATGCCGACGGCGGTGCCGTGCGCCTTGAGCTGCGTGAACATGTCTTCGATGAAGAGCCGATCGAGCACGGGCGTGTGCGCGAGGTGTACGCCGTCGGATTCGTCGCGCGCGCCGATGCCGACCCCGTCCATGATCACGCACACGACCGGACCGGGAAATTCGCGATAGCCGCGGAGGCGTCTGAGTTCGAGCTTGCCCATTCGTCGATTATTGTCCGTTTGCGTTGGTGGATTCGGCGATCGACGTCTTGGCCGTACGCATCGATTCGCGTTCGGCCAGACAGCGCTCAAGATTCGCGCGCGCGGATTCATGTCTCGGGCGAAGGGCCAGCGCATCCCGAAAATGCGCGATCGCGGCGTCGTATTCGCCCTATTCCGCGAGAACGATTGCGAGTTTATTGTGATAATCGGCGTTTCCCGGATCGAGTTCCACCGCACGCTCGAAATGCCGGCGCGCATCCTCGGCCTTACCGTCCTGCGCAAGAACGAGCCCGAGGTCCGCGTGGAGCGATTTGTTCCGTGGGGCGATATCGAGGCCCCGCTGAAGCGTCGCGCTCGCCTCGGTGTACTGCCCGAGCCCCGCGTACGCAAGCCCAAGTCCGTTGAGCGCCATGACGTAGTCGGGCTGGTCCTCGAGCGTCTGTTTGAATTGCACGACCGCATGGTCCATGCGGCCCTCGCTAAGCAACAGCGCGCCGAGATTCGCGCGCGCGGTGACGTGTTCGGGGTCGAGCGTCAACGCCGTTTCGTAGTGCGTGATGGCCGTGTCCATTTCACCTTTCTTGGTGAGCGCAAGTGCAATTGCAGCGTGCGTGCTCGCGTCGAGTGGCTGAATCGCTAAACCTTTGTTGTATTCGCCGATCGCGTCGTCGACACGGCCATGCTCGTAATACGCATTCCCCAAAATCATGTGGGCGACGTAGTTGTTCTCCGTGACCGCGAGCGTGTGACTAAAAAGCGTCTCGTCGTTTTTCCAGTGCGCCGTCTGCCGCCAAGAAACAACGCAGAGAACTGCCCCTGCGGCGATCGCCGCAACGCGAAAGATTCCCGGGCCCCACGCGACGCGCGCTGCAATTGCATCGAGCGCCCACAACGCGGCGATGAATGGACCAATGAGCGACACGTAAGTGTAGCGGTCCGCGTAGGCCTGAATGCCGGCCTGGAGAATGCCGCTAACGGGCAGCACGCTCACCACATACCAGACCCATCCCATCGCGAGGTACGGCGCGCGGCGAAAAAGGCGAACCGAGATGTATGTGCCGGCGATCAGCGTGATGACGCCGAACCAAAATGCCAGACCCAACGAATAATCGCCATCGTGAGGATAAAACGGCGCGAGGCCGCGGGGCCAAACCATTTTTGCGAGGTAGACGCCATACGACTCGACGGCGTTGACGATCCGCGCGCCAACCGAGAGGGAGTCAAGCTTGGACATCGTGCCGGAGGTTGCCTGCGTGGCCACAGTGATCACGGCGAAAATCATCGATACCGCGAAGAGAGAAAGTTTTTCTTTCACAAGCGAAAGCACTCGGCGAATGCGCGCGTGGCGTCCCTCGCCCCAGCACGTCTCGTAGCGTCTGAGCGGCCAGTAATCGAGGATGAGCAGGAGCACCGGCATCGTGACGAGCATCGCTTTTGAGAGAAGCCCCAAGAGCATGCAGACCACGACAAGGCCCATGCGCCGCGCGCTGCGGCGTTGACCGTACCACAGATACGCGGCAATGGTGAGCAAAAGGAAAAACGTGCTGAGCACATCCTTGCGGCTCGCGATCCACGCGACTGGCTCGACGTGCAACGGATGGATCGCGAAGAGCATCGCGGCGGCCGCGCTGGGGAAATGCGCGCCCGTCATCCGGAGCAGAATCAGGAACAACAGAATCGCGTTCGCGACGTGGAGCAGGAGATTCGTCAGATGATATCCGCCAGCGCCATTGCCGAAAATCGCTGTGTCGACCATATAGCTGAGCGTCGTGAGCGGATGCCAATGCCCGTTGAAAGATTTCGAAAAAGCCGCCTGAATACTCGCGGAACTGAGCCCATCCTGTACCCAACGATTCTGACTGACATAAGAATTGTCGTCGAAGTTGATGAAGTCGTTGCCCAAGACGCGCCAAAAGACGACACACGTAACGAGGGCCAACAGCCAGCACGTGAGCATGCGTTCGTTCAGCGATTGACGCTCGGCGGAGTACGCGCGAAGGCGATTCATGAAATTCGCGCTCATCGATCGTTTGTTCCGTCCGCGTTCGGACCGCGTTGCGCCGCCATCACCAACTGCGCCGTTTGCTGCGTGCGCGAAAGATTCGGCGCCATTTCCATCGCCTGGCGCAACGGCGCCAACGCCTCCTCGGCGCGCCCGCTGTCGGCCAATGCCACGGCAAGATTGCACAGCGCCGTGGCGTTTTGCGGATCGCGCGCCAGCGCCGCGCGGAAGTGATCGATCGCGTCCGTCGCTCGGCCCGCACGCGCGAGAAGCGCGCCGAGGTTGTTATGGCTCTCGGCGTGATCCGGCAGGATCGCCAAGGCTTGCGTGTAGTGTTCGGATGCGTCGTCCACACGGCCGTCGTGTTCGAGAGCCAGCGCGTAATTGTAGTGCATAAGGTAGCTATCGGGCGCGACGTGCAACGCATTCGTGAATGCCGCTTCGCTGTCACGCCAGTGCGGCAACGCGTTCATCGAGCCATGCGCCATCGCGCAAACCATGCCCGCCGTTACGAAAGCAACCGTAGGCACGTTACGCAACAACGCGGACACGGACCACACGCCGGCAATCGCGAGGCCGATGAGCGGCAGATACATATAGCGGTCAGCATGCGCCTGAGCGCCCAGCGTGACGAAACCCGCGACCGGCGCAAGAATCGCCAGGAACCAGAACCAACCGATGGTGACGTAAGGGGCACGCGTGAACGCGAAAACCGCGGCCGCCGTGAGTACGAGCAATAGCGCCAGCGCAACCGTGATGGCTGCAGCGCCGTATCCGTCCATCGGCAGAGGATAGTACATCGCGAGACCAATCGGAGCGATTGCTTGTCGGAGATAGGTCGCGTAAGCGACGCCAGCGTTGCCAATACGATCGACGATTGAGACATCCGCGAGATTTCCGACTTGCCCTGCGCTCTTCTGGGCGGCTGCGTTGATTGCGATGAAAACAATGCAGGGCAATAGGAGGACGCCCTTCTCGATGAGAGCGCGCCGGAGTTCGTTCCGGTTCGAGGATAGACCGGAGTCGGGGGCGTCGCTGGGAGATTCCTGCCTGCGCAGGAATGACGGAGTAAGGCGTTGTAATGGCCAAACGTCGAGAAGCAGGAGCGCGACGGGAAGCATGATTAGAATCGACTTCGACAAAAGCCCCAGCAACAGAAACATCACGACGAGCAAGAAACCCGCGATATTCCGTCGCGTCACGTAACGCAAATAAGCTGCCATCGCAAGCAGCCAGAAGGTGCCGCTCAGTACATCTTTGCGGCTGGAAATCCAGGCAACGGGCTCCACGTGCAGCGGGTGAAGCGCGAAGATCGCTGCGACAACCGCGCTGCGCCACACGGCCCCGGTGTACGCACGAAGCACGAAGTAGAGCAACGCCACATTGATTGCGTGCAACAGCAGGTTCGTGAAGTGATGTCCGGCGGCATGGCCAAACAACGACCTATCCGCCATGAGCGACAACATCGTAAGCGGATGCCAGTGCGCGCTGACCGTGCTGGTAAACGCTTCGCCGATCGAATCGAGATTCAGCCCGGACTGGACCAGCGCATTTTCGTAGACATATTCGTTGTCGTCAAACGCGACGAAATCGTAATTCAACAGCGGCCAAAAGACGGCGAAGGTCAACACGAGAAGCGCGGCGGGAATTGCGAGCTGGATTTTCGTCGAACTCGCTGTTGTCGAATCGGTAGTCATCGCGTTCAATCGAAAAATCGAAATCGGACAATTGCAAAAATCGCGGCGAATCCGTCGCGCCAGTTAATTTTCTTGCCCTCGGCATAGCTGCGGCCGTAGTAACTAATCGGCGTTTCGAAAATCCGCAGATCGCGCTTCGCGAGCTTGATCGTGAATTCCGGTTCAAAGCCGAATCGGTTGGATCGCAGCGTCATCCCCTCGAGCACCTCGCGGCGAAAAACTTTGTAGCACGTTTCCATGTCGGTCAAATTCAGGTTGCTGAACGCATTGCACAAAAGCGTCAGGAAACGATTCCCCACGTAGTGCCAGAAAAACAGCACTCGGTGCGGGCCCCCCAGGAAGCGCGACCCATAGACCACGTCGGCGCGGCCATCGTAAATCGGCTTCAGCAGCGCGTAGTAGTCGTTCGGGTCGTACTCAAGGTCGGCGTCCTGAATGATGATCACGTCCCCCGTCGCCGCGCTGAACCCCGCGCGCAACGCGGCGCCCTTGCCTTGGTTGTGCTCCTGAAACCTCACCTTCACGTTGTCATGCGCCGCCGCCAGGGCCTCGATCTTGTCCCGCGTCCCGTCCGTCGACGCATCGTCAACGATCACGATTTCCTTCTCGAGCTCGATAGCCTGCACCAACCCGACGATCGACTCGATGGTCGCCGCCTCGTTGTAGGCCGCCATAACGACCGAAACTTTCATTCGGTGTCGGTTTCCCCCCGGAAAATCGGCCCAGGCCAGTTGCGCGCTAAAGCCGAAGACACACTATCCCCGTCAATAATTTTACCCGATTCGGCGATCCCGCGCAAGTTGCTGTAGGAACGGGACTTAAACGGGGGAAACCGTAGACCTATTGGGCCGATTTTTCGGCGCGGACAAAAACTACGGTCGACAAGGCGCGCGGCATAATCTTGGCGTCGAGCCACGCCACACAGGCAATGACTCGGTTGCCCCATTTGAACGCGGGCGCGATCGCTGTGAAGAAGCGGTCCTGACCATTGCCAGACCGATTCCGGTTGACGCGCTCGATAAACGAGAACAGCATCACGGTGCTGAACATGACGACTTTTTCCAACGGGCCCAGCACTTTCTTGACGGCCTTCGCATCCAAGCCGGCCGACCGTACTTTCTCGAGTATTTCGGAAAGCTCGTACCTGCGGAAATGCCGCACGTAGCGGTCGTCCGCGGCGTAATAAAACCTCCGGTGCGGAACTGTGATGCACGCGGAGCCGTTCGGCGTCATGACCCGCGCCAGTTCGCCGATCGCTTCCTGGTCGTTCTCGACATGCTCGAGTACTTCCGAGCACACCGTCGCCTCGAATGCCGCGTCCTTGAACGGAAGCCGCGTGCAGTCCGCCACAACGAAGAATCCACGGGGGTGCTTCGAGCGCAACGTACGCAACGCGCGGTGCGACAACTCTGAATAAACGACCCGATCCGACTCCGTGATCATCGGCGAAAGCCCGCTACCGACTTCCAGCGTGAGACTCGGCCGCAGATGTTTGATCGTCGACGAAATCAGACGCTTGCGGAGGAGATAATTGTAGAGATAATTCTTGAGCGCGACGTACTTGTCTTCCTCGAAGAATTCCTCGAAGCGGCGCTCGTACGCGTGCCGCTCGCTGACCGGGGCTGGCTCCGCGTTCACGGGCTATTCCGTCCGTTTCGGAAATCGCGCATGACGGAACAAGCCCGATTTGGCCAGGCGAAAGGTCGAGGCCGTGTGCAGGCAGCCGAAGCCGTACACAAGGCTCCGCCGAAAGTTAATGCTGGACGCCTCGGTAAAATATTTCGTCGGGCACGTCACCTCGCCGATGGTATACCCAAACCAGAGAATCTGCGCGAGCATTTGATTGTCGAAAACGAAGTCGTCCGAGTTGGCATCGAGCGGAAGCCGTTCCAACAATTCACGGGAAAAGGCCCGATATCCCGTGTGATATTCAGAAAGTTTCGCACCCATCAGAATGTTCTCGGCGAAGGTCAGCGTGCGATTCGCGAAGTATTTCCAGTACGGCATCCCCCCGCGAAGCGCATAGCCGCCAAGAATGCGCGAGCCCAGCACGCACGAATACAAGCCGTTGCCGATGATCGACGCCATCGCGGGAATCAGCATCGGCGTGTACTGATAGTCGGGATGCACCATGATCACGATGTCCGCGCCATGCTCGATTGCGAGGCGGTAACACGACTTCTGATTGCCGCCGTAGCCCTTGTTCTGCTCGTGCGTGAATACCGTCGTCTGCGGCAGCGTCTGCGCGATCGCTGTCGTCTCGTCCGAGCTCGCGTCGTCGACGAGGATCACGTAGTCGACGTAATCCTGCGCGAGGACCTCCTCGTGCGTTTTGCGAAGCGTCTGCGCCGCGTTGTATGCGGGCATGACGACGATGACTTTCTTCTCTTTGAACATGCGGCTTCCTGGACAATGGGGGACGGCTGATGGCCGCCACGGCGCACAAGTGTAGCGTTTATTGCCGAGCCCGTGCACCGCTCCGTTCGCGCGCGGCGTTGCTATCGAGCGCCGATGCAAGATCGAGGTGAATCCGAGCCTCGGTCTCTTGCCCCATGAGCGACAATGCGCGGCCAAGGTTCAGGTGGCCTAGCGAATACGCAGGATCCGATTTGATCGCGAGTCGATATTGCGCGACTGCCGCGGCCAGCCCAGTGCCGTCACGAGACATCGCGGCCCGCGCGAGCGTATTTCCGTACGCCGTGCGCAACACAGCGTTCTCCGGATCGAGTGCCGCGGCGCGATCGAACGCGCGCGAAGCCCCCGCGAAATCGCCTTGCGCGTCACAGTTTTTCGCGAGATAAAACCAGGCGGTCGCGCTGTCTTCGTTCCCGGCCAACGAACGCTCGATCGCGATTTCCGCGTCCTGATATCGTCCCTGCGCGTGCAACGCAATCCCCAGCTCGCGCCAACCGTCCGCGAATCCCGGATTGATCGTAACAGCCTCACGCGAATGACCCTCCGCCAGTCGAAGGTTGCCAGCATCCAAATAATGTTGCGCAAGCACGGCGTGCGCGAGTACGTTTCGATCCGTGACCTGCGCCGCATGCGAGAACAGGGACTCAGTGTCGCGCCACACGCGGACCTGCGCATACGACAGCAAGAGCAGCATGCCCGCAAGCCCGGCAATCGCTGCGGGCGTAATCTTCCGCAGCATCCCCTCAGGGGCAAAATTCGGCACGGCGAAAACGATGCCCGCCATCAGTCCAATGTGCGGCATGTACGTGTACCGATCCGCCATGGCCTGTCCACCGACCTGCAGAATGCCGATGACGGGCGCCAGCGCGACCATGAACCAGCACCAGCCAAACCAGAGCGACGGGACAGTGCGTCG
>JBGTJY010001002.1:0-2648 GCA_041744855.1 Candidatus Hydrogenedentales bacterium | reverse complement strand
GCGTCGCGCTTGGACGGGAACCATGGCGGCGAATTCGGGACCTTGCCGAAAGGTGTCGACGTCGATGCGATTATTGAGCGCGCGATGCCGAGGAGTTAGCCACGAATGGCACGAATGTGCACGAATAATAACTAATGAATTGTTTGAATAAATTAACTTTGCTAGTCGGGATTACGTTGGCGTCAATTGCCTCGGGTCAGATGGCCGAGGGCGGCGTTGATGAAGAGGCGCGCCTCGTCACCTTGCCGATGGCCGTACCGGATTTTCGACTGGCGGACTACACGGGGAAGGTGCATCAACTGACTGATTACGCGGATAGCCGCTTGATCGTTTTGTTTTTGCACATGAACGGCTGCCCGATCGTGCGGCAATCGTTGCCGTATATCGAGGAGTTGCGCCAGGAATTCGAAAAAACCGGCGTCACGTTCTTGCTCGTTAACTGCAATCAATTCGACGATGCCGAGATGGTCGCCGAGGAGGCGACGGAGTTCGGCGTCAAATTGCCGATTCTGATGGACCGCGACCAGGTATTCGCGCAAGTGCTCGATGTGCGCCGATCCGCCGAAACGATCGTGGTCGACCCCAAGTCTTGGAACATCGTGTATCGTGGCATGGCCGACGACCGATTCGATTACGGCATGCAGCGGCCGAATCCGACAAAGTTTTGGTTGCGCGACATTTTGTCTGGGAAGATGCCAACGGTGGACCGGACGGTGACCAAGGGTTGCCTGATCGACATTGTCGAGCTGACGGAACGCGCGACGTTCGAGGGCGAAGTACAGCCGGTCCTGGCTCGGAATTGTTTGAGTTGCCATGCGGATTCGGACGCGGCGCCGCAGACCTTTCGCGAGTTCGGCGTGCGCGCGCGGCGTCAGGAGTTGTGGGATTCGGTGCTTCTGGGACGCAACGAGTTCGCCGGGTGCGGCGGGAACGGCAAGCCGATGGGCATGCCGTCTGAGGATTTGCATACCGTCATGGCGTGGCTTGGATCTCGTCCACAGATTGCACATATTACACAGAACACGGACTTAAAGTAGCCCTATGGACGTTGCCGGCGAACGATTCAATCCCCGCGGACGCGCGGTCGAACTCGGACCGTTGCAAAGCGCGGCGCGCCGCGGCGATGTCGTGGAGATCGAGCGCGTGTTGGATGCAGGGCACGACGTGAACGAGTGCGGCGCCGACGGCGACACGGCACTGCATTGGGCGGCGGCGTGGGGGAGAGAGCAGATTATGTACTTGCTTCTGCGGCGCGGGGCCGACGTAACGGCGCGAGACTACGAAGGCAATACGCCGTTGCACCTGGTGTCGAAGAAGGGATTCACTTCGCTTGCGGCGTTCGCTGCGTTGATGGGGGCGGACCCGCGGCCGCTGAACGCACAGAATCGCGCCGGGTCGACGCCCTTACACGCCGCGGCGATTCGCGGCCGCGCGGATTTCGTGAAGATGCTGCTCGAGGCCGGCGCGGATGCCACGCTTCAAAATGCCGCCGGGCAATCACCGCTTGACGTTGCGCGCCTGAAAGGGCGGACCGACGTCGTTCGGTTGCTCGAAGTCGCCGCGCAGCCGGCCTCGCGATAGTCCGCACCAATCGTGGCCCACGTTCCCCGGTTTTTCGTCTCGACTCCTCCGGAAGGCGAATCGCGCGTCGAGCTTCCCACCGATGAGGCGCATCACGCGCTGAACGTATTGCGTGTCGATCCCGCAGACGCCGTGTTGTTGTTCGACGGTCTCGGGAACGAGTGGGAGGGGAGCATCGCGGAAACGGATCGGCGGACGGTATCGGTCTCGATCGGCGTGCAGCGTACCGAGCAGCCCAACGCGCGCCGCTTGATTGTGCTATTGGCATGGCTTGGCCGCGAGAAGGCGATGACCTCGGCGGTGCAACGCGGGACGGAACTGGGCGTCGACCGCTTCGTTTTTTTCGAGAGCGCGCACTCGGAGCCGGGCCCTAGGAAAATTGCGCGATGGGAGAAGGCGGCGATCGAAAGCTGCAAACAATGCGGACGCCTCTGGCTTCCTGGGTTCGAGGAAGCCGAGTCGCTAGCGGACGCCGTGGTCGCCGCGGAGGGCACCTTGCTCATCGCGAGCCAGCGTGCCGAAAACGCGCCAATTCAGGCGGCACTCGCCGCCCATCCGCACGCGTCAATACTGATTGGACCGGAGGGCGGGTTCAGTCCGAGTGAGGACGCCGAGGCTGCGGGTCTTGGTGCGATTCCCGTGTCGCTTGGCCGAAATACGCTGCGATCGGAAGTGGCCGTTGGCGCTGCTGCAGGAATTTTGCGGTACTTGCTTGACGCCTGATCGCACTACACGCAGTAAGTCTCGAATTCTCGGGTGATCGCTGCAAAATTGATCTGGACAAAAATGGGTGATGGGAGTACACTGAATTTTGGATGGGTGACGCCGTACGGAAGAGCGGTCTTCTACCGATTGAAATGACCGCCGCCCACGTTAGGCTTTCTGCCTATTTTGAGTGGCATCGGTTTGGCGCCCCATCCTTTTTCTTTTTCCCTCCGCTCGTCATTGCCTCCGTTCGCCATTGTTCTCACCTCGCGCACTTCGTTATGGTAGCTTGCGTTCGGGTAGCGCCGGTTTCCAACCGGCGAGTTCGACGTAAGCTGATCGTTCGCACACACGCCGGTTGG
>JBGTJY010001001.1:0-2045 GCA_041744855.1 Candidatus Hydrogenedentales bacterium | reverse complement strand
GAGCGCCGCCCCCCGCGTCGCCAATCCCAGGATGAGCAACCCGCCCACGCCGAGCAATAATCCCTCCTCGCGCGCAGCCTCGAGCAAAGCCCCGAGTTTCTTCGCGCTCGGCTGCTTCGACCCCCGATCTTCGACGAGTTCCATCGCCTGCATCAGCCCCATGCCTCGCACGTCGCCGATCCACGCGTGACGTTTCGCAATCGCCTCGAGTCCCGCGCGCAGTTGCTTCCCGCGTTCCGCCGCGCGGCGCGGTACGTCTTCGTCGATCATGACCTCCATCGTCGCGCACGTCGCCGCCATCGAAATCGGGTTGCCGCCGAACGTCGCGAACGACTTCGCGGTCCAAGCCGCGGCAATTTCGGGACGCGTAACCGTCGCGCCGACCGGGAATCCGTTCGCGATCCCCTTCGCCATCGTCATGATATCGGGCTCGACGCCCCAATGCTCAATGCCAAACCATTTATCGCCCGTGCGGCCGAATCCGGCCTGCACCTCGTCGCAAATGAACAAGCCCCCGCGCGCGCGAACGATTTCCGCCGCGCGTCGAAAATACCCCGGCGGCGGCACGATAAATCCCCCGACACCTTGAATCGTCTCCGCGAGCAACGCAGCGGGCCGTCCCGTCGTAGTCGTCTCGATCGTCTCCTCGAGCTGCGCGATGAAGTAGTCCTCGTGATCGCGCATCGACGCGCCATCCCCGAGGGGCGAGCGGTATACATAGGGCGACGGCGTGAACGTAATGCCGGACGACGTCGACCCCAGCGGACGCCAGCTCGAATGCCCCGTAACATTCGCCGCGAGATTCGACCGCCCCGAATAGCCATACCGCAACGCGACAATTTCCGTGCGCCCCGTGAACAACCGGGCAAGCGTGATCGCGGTCTCGACCGCTTCCGTGCCGCTGTTCGTAAAGTACGTCTGCGAGAGCCGTCCCGGCGCAAGCTCGGCGAGTTGTTTCGCGGCCTGCACCTGATTCTCCGTGACATAAAGCGTCGAGGTGTGCCCGAGCCGCGCAACCTGTTCCTGCACGCGCTGCACGACCCGCGGATGGCAATGCGACAACGAAGTCGTCAGCACGCCGCCGTAAAAGTCGAGGTATGTGCGCCCCTCCATATCCGTGACATACATGCCCTCGGCGTGATCAATCGCAAGCGGCCGTTCATACAACGGCTTAACGCAAGGAAACAAAAACGCGCGATGTTGTTCTACGAGATTTGAAGTGTCGGGCACAATAGTCATCGATAATTCTCCCGTAATTCGCCCGCGCATTCTAGGCGCACCAACACGCGCGTGCAACGCTACGCCCGCCGCGACATCCGACCCACTACGCGCTAAAATACTCGCAAGCGCACGCCACTGGTACCGCCGGTTTCTAACCGGCGAGTCTGTCCGCAAACGCGCAAGTCATTTATGGCTGAACCAATTCCCAAACCACACGCCGCAAACTGGATCGCGCCGACTGTCTTCGCCGCAATCCTGTTCATCGCCCTGCTCGCATTTGTCCTTGCCTATCCAACGGTTTTCCACGCACTCGAGTCGAGCGCCCCCGACAAGTTTGCCGAGCGCGTAAGCTTAGCCCTAGCGAACAACGACCCCCCGCGCGCGGTGGCCATCGCCCGCGAAGCGGTACGCGTCCAGCCCTTCGATGCCATGGCGCACACCACCCTCGGACGCGCACTACTCGCCGACGGTCAAGAAGCCGCCGGAATCGCCGCCCTCGAAGCAGCGACGAAAATCGATTCGACACCAGGACCGGAATACATGCCCACGCGCCGCCTCTATTATTTCGCTCCCGCGCGCCTCGAACTCGCGCGGCTCGCGATGGATCGCGGCGACCCCAACGAAGCCCTCGCGCACCTGGCCCTCGCCCAAGTCCACGCCGACCTGGAAGATCAGACCGAATATCAATCCCTACTCGCGAGTCTAAAATCCCCCTTCGAAGGGGGCAGGCTTTTCAGTGAAGAGCCTGGGGGGATGTAGGGCGCTAGCGGGGGGAACGACGCATGGCAATCGTCCAGCGGTGGGACGACGATCGACAGGCAGAG
>JBGTJY010001000.1:0-6165 GCA_041744855.1 Candidatus Hydrogenedentales bacterium | reverse complement strand
GTGGCGAATGCGATGCTGGCGTACGGGATCGTTTGAGCAAAAAGAGCATTTTCGCGCAGAGACGCGGAGGCGCAGAGAGGTTGTAGTGCAGGCTTCCAGCCTGCTGGGTTACGCGCTCGCGATTAGCGTGTAGATTACGCCGATTGTTGCCGCTGCGAGTATCAGGCGAATCATTCCGACCTTGAACCAGAACACTGCGATGATTGCGCCGAATGCGAGTATTGCCGAGACCCAGTCGATCGAAGCCCATTCGGGAATCAACAAACGTAATGGTCCGATGTGCGTCTCATCGACGACACCGAACAACGTGTGCAGGCAGAACCAGACAGCAAGGTTCAGCACAACGCCTACGACCGCCGCGGTGATCCCGGTGAGCGCGGTCGTCAACGCGCGATTCCCGCGCAGTTTTTCGATATAAGGCGCGCCGAGGAAAATCCATAAGAAGCACGGCGCGAATGTGACCCATGTCGTGAGCAACGAGCCGATCACGCCGGCCAGCATGGGATCGAGCGCGCCGGGGTGGCGGTATGCGCCCATGAATCCGACGAATTGCACCACCATGATGAGTGGCCCCGGGGTCGTCTCGGCCATGCCGAGCCCGTCGAGCATCTCCGTCGGTTGCAGCCAGCCGAAATTCTCGACGGCCTGTTGCGCGATGTACGCCAGCACGGCGTAGGCCCCGCCGAATGTCACCACCGCGGTCTTACTGAAAAAGAGGCCCTCTTTCACGAACACGTGATCGGCGCCGAAGATCAACACGAATGCGCCGACGGGAATCCACCAGATGGCGAGCCAAACGGTCAACGTCGCGGCGAATCTCCCCCACGTCGGATTCACCTGTTCGTATGCGTCATCGGGAATCGACGGAGCGTCAGTGGATCTAGCAGCGCCATGGCCCATCATCGGCGCGAAACTCGCCGGCCAGACGCGTCCGCCGAGAAAGCCGAAGAGCGCGGCGGCGATAACGATGATCGGGAACGGCACCGTGAAGAAGTAAATCGCGATGAATGCGGCCGCCGCGACCGCATACAGCGCCCGGCTCTTGAGTGCGCGCTTCCCGATGCGCAACACCGCCTCGAGCACGATCGCCAATACGGCGGGCTTGATGCCGAAGAAGAGGCCCTCGACGATCGTCCACTCCTGAAATCCTGCGTAGAGCACGCTCAGGATCAGAATCGAAATACAGCCCGGCGCGACGAACAGTAGCCCCGCGACCAAGCCACCCTTCGCGCGATGCAGCAGCCACCCGATGTACGTCGCGAGTTGTTGCGCCTCCGGACCGGGCAGGAGCATGCAGTAGTTCAGCGCGTGTAGGAAGCGTTCCTCGGAGACCCAGCGTTTTTCTTCGACGAGTACGCGGTGCATCACGGCGATCTGGCCGGCGGGTCCGCCGAAACTATTCAGGCCGATTTTCGCCCACGTGCGCGTGGCTTCGCGAAATGTTGGGTATGGAACCTCTGCGCGTTGATCGGGAGAGTCGGACAAGGGGGAAGACCTTTAGCGGAAAGCGAGACGAAATTTATAGTGCACCATAGATCGATGAGCGGTAAAATCGTGCGTTACCTTCGCAGGTTCATCCCAACTTACTTGTGATTCGCTCGACGTACTCGTATTTCAGACGTACCTTCCCCATCTCCGGCGCGTTCCCCTTCGCAGCGCCATGACAATCCGATCCGCCGCTGATGAGTAGGCCCAACTCATTCGCTAGGGCTAGGAAGGTTTCCGACTGTGTTTGCGTGTGCTTCGAGTGAAATACTTCGATCCCATCGAATCCGAGCGACAACAGATCGCGCAGTCGTCCTCCACCACGGCCCAGGCCCGGATGCGCGAGAAACGCGAGGCCGCCCGCGCGGCGGATGATTGCGATTGCGTCGGGCACGGGCCGCAATGGTTTCGCGACGAAACCCGGGCGGCGCTGTTTGAGAAAACGGTCGAAGGCCTGCTGCACCGTGCTCGCCTGGCCCAGCTCAACCAATTCCTGCGCGACGTGCATGCGTCCGATCGATCCTCCGCCGCGCGCCCGGACGCGATCGGCGTTGATGTTGATGCCTGCGTTTCGCAAGCGCTGCACGATTGCATCCGAACGCCCCGCGCGTTCCTGCTTCAATCTCGCGAGCGTTGCCGACAATTCGTCGTGCGCGGGATTCACCCCGTAGCCGAGGACGTGAACCTCTTGCCCGCCGCGGCCCGCGCTGATTTCGAGGGCGGCAATGCACGTGATCCCGTGGCGCGATGCGGCCGACTGCGCCTCCCCCACGCCATCGACCGTATCGTGATCGGTCAACGCGATTGCGGCGAACCCGAAACTGGCTGCGCGCTCAACGACGGCGGTCGGCGAGTCAGCGCCATCGGAACAGGTGGAATGCAGGTGCAGGTCCGCGAAACGTTCGTCCGCCGATGGGACCATGACGCCTAGGCGTTCGCGCGTTTGTTCGAGGGGCCATCCGCCGGCTTCGCGTCGACGGGGATGCGGTCGAGCACGCCGTTCACGAATCGCGCGGTGTCGTCGCTGCCGAATACCTTGACGACTTCGATGGCCTCATTGATGGCGACTTTGCGCGGCACGTCGTTCCGGAACATCATCTCGAATAGCGCCACGCGCAAGACATTGCGCTCAAGTTTGCCCACGCGTTCCGGCGCCCAGCTCAGCAGCGAGGCATCGATCAGCGCATCCAGTTCCGCGCCCCGCTCGGTCACGCCGTTGAGGAGCAACTCCGCGTATTGCCGGACCGCAGGCTTCGACGGGAACGCTTCCCAAAAGGCCTCGAGCGATGGGTTCGATTCCGGACCGGTGAAATCACGGCCGAACAGATATTGCACGGCGCGTTCGCGCGCGCGACGGCGGATTTTAGGATCGACTGCGGTCACAGTTGCTCCAGGAGATTGATCATTTCGAGCGCGGCCATCGCTGCGTCGGATCCTTTGTTACCCGCCTTCGTTCCCGCGCGCTCGATGGCTTGCTCGATCGTGTCCGTCGTCAGAATTCCGAAAATGACCGGCCGTCCGGTTTCGAGCGCCACGTGGCCAACGCCCTTCGCAGCCTCACCGGCCACGTAGTCGAAATGCGGCGTGCTGCCGCGAATGACACAGCCCAGCGCGAGGATCGCGTCGTACTTGTCCGAAGCCGCCATCTTCATCGCCACGAGCGGAATCTCGAATGCTCCGGGCGTCCACGCGATGGTCACGTTCGCGTCGTCCACGCCGTGACGGCGCAACGTATCCAATGCGCCGTCGACCAGTTTCGTCGTGATGAACGCGTTGAAGCGGCCCGCGACAATTCCGATCTTGCGGCCTTCGCCCTTGAACGATCCTTCGATAACATTCGGCATGGCCTATAGTGCTCCTGACATAACTTAGAGTGCTCCCCCAACGGCCCCAGGCCGATCCTCGTCCGCTTCGATGGCTTCGGCAACCGCTTCTGCGGCGTCGCCAGCCCCGAACTCGGTCAATAGGTGGCCAAATTTCTCGCGTTTCGTTTGCAAGTATCGCGCATTGTGCTCGTTCGCCGGTATCTCGATGGGGATGCGGCCCGTAATCGTCAGGCCGTAGCCTTCGATGCCCTTGCGCTTCACCGGATTATTCGTGATGAGCCTCATGGTAGTTATACCCAAGTCTTTCAGGATTTGCGCGCCGATGCCGTATTCGCGCGGGTCGGGATCGAAGCCAAGGTGCACGTTCGCCTCCGCCGTATCCATCCCGGCGTCCTGAAGTTGGTATGCCTTCAGCTTGTTGACGAGGCCGATGCCGCGCCCTTCCTGGCGCATGTAGACCAGCACGCCGTAGCCATGATTCGCGACGATCCGCATCGCGAGCTGTAACTGGCTGCCGCAATCGCAGCGCATCGAGTGAAACACATCGCCCGTCAAACACTCCGAATGCACGCGCACGGGCACGTCTTCCTTGCCCGCTATGTCGCCGTATACCAAGGCGATATGGTTGTTGTCGTCGATCGCTGTTTCATATGCAACAAGATGAAACATTCCGGCGTCGGTCGGCAGTTCCGTCTCGGCTGCCCGCCGCACCAGCCGCTCGTGAATGCGGCGATATTTGATGATGCTCTCAACGGACACGATTTTCAGGTCGTGTTGCGCCGCGAACTTCTGCAATTCCGGCATCCGGGCCATCGTGCCGTCGTCGTTCATGACCTCGCAGATCACCGCCGCCGGATACATCCCCGCGAGCTTTGCCAAGTCGACCGAACCTTCGGTCTGACCGGTCCGAACGAGCACGCCTCCCTCCCGCGCCCGCAACGGGAAAATATGGCCGGGCTGCGCCAGATCGCTGGGCTTCGATTCCGGGTCGATAGCGACCTGTACGGTCCGCGCGCGGTCCGCCGCGCTGATGCCCGTCGTCACACCGGTCTTGGCTTCGATGGAAACGTGGAAGGCCGTCTCGAAGCGCGACGTGTTCCGCGCCGCCATGGGCGGGATGTCCAGTTCGGCGATCCGTTCGGGCGTTAGCGCGAGACAAATAAGCCCTCGCGCATGCTTCGCCATGAAGTTGATCGCCGCGGGCGTGACCTTCTCCGCCGCGATGACGAGATCGCCCTCGTTCTCGCGATCTTCATCGTCCACAAGAATGATCATGCGGCCGTTCTTCAACTCTTCCAAGGCAGCAGGTATCGACGCAGGCATATCAATTCCTCAACGCGAGCAACGCGCAAAAGTCCCCCGTCGAAGGGGGCAGGTTATTCGCAGAAACACCTAGGGGGATGTCCGGCCCCAGCGCCGGTGCCACATGTTCACGCAAACCCATGCTCCCGCAAGTACTCCGCGGTCAATCCGCTCCGTGCCATCCCGCCTTGCAAGTAGTGCAAAATATGCTTAGCAAAGATGTCGGCCTCCATATTAACCGGATCGCCAATCTTCTTCGTGTGCAGCGTTGTCTTGCGCAAAGTCTCCGGAATCAACGCGACCGAAAACTCGTCGCCCTTCGGGTCGACTACGGTCAGGCTAATCCCATCGATCGTGACCGAGCCCTTCTGCACCAGATAACGCGCAACCTCCGCCGGTGCGCGGAATCGCCACATCGCAAATTCGCCTTCATCGCGCGTGGCAGCGATCTTGCCCACGCCGTCGACATGCCCCTGCACGAAGTGTCCGCCGAGGCGATCGCCGACGGCCATGGCGCGCTCGAGATTGACGGCGTGCCCCGGCTGCAGTCGGCCCAAGGTTGTCCGCCGAAACGACTCCGGCGAGACCTGCACCACGAAGAAACGCTCGCCCATTTCGGCAACCGTCATGCACGCGCCGTCGATCGCGATGCTCTCCCCCAGTTGCATCCCCTCCAGAATTTTCTCCGCCATAATCGCGAGATCCGAACCGGAACGCCGCGTCACTGCGCCGACCTCTTCGATTAATCCTGTAAACATCGTTCAATTCCGTGCCACGTACGCTTCGATCAAGATGTCTTCGCCGATGGGCGTCGCAGTCATGTCGCGCAAGAGAATCGCCTGATCCACCTGGGACACGCCCCGGCCTCCTACGGCAGGAATCGCGTCGCGTCCACCCAGGATCTTGGGCGCGATGAAAAACATGACCTTATCCACCACTCCGGCGCCGAACGCCGAGCCCAGTGTCGCGCCGCCGCCTTCAATGAGCACCGACGCGACATCGCGTTTGCCCAACTCGCGCATCAGGGTCTGCATGTCCTCGCGTTCGTCGACGCCACGGATCGGGATCACTTCGTCGACGGTGTCAACGGGCTCCTGACTCGCTGTCACCAACCACACCGGCGCATCTCGTTCCGATTGGAACAATGTCGTTCCATTCGGTAGTTCGCCATGCGTATCTACAATGATACGAATCGGATTCTTCGTGTTTCGATCGGGAATGCGCGTCGTCAATCGCGGCTGGTCTTTCATCACCGTCCTAAACCCCACCAGAATCGCGTCAGCCTCGTGACGCATCTCGTGCACCCGCGCGCGCGACCGATCGCCCGTGATCCATTTCGAATCGCCATTTGCCGTTGCGATCTTGCCATCGAGCGACATGCCGCACTTCGCGATCACGAAGGGCAGTCCGGTCGTCACATGTTTGATGAACGCCTCGTTGAGCCGCCGTGCCTCGTTCTCGAGTACCCCAACGTCGACTTGGATACCCGCATGCCGTAGCGCTTCCACCCCGCGGCCGTTTACTACGGGGTTCGGATCGAGCATCGCGGCGA
>JBGTJY010000999.1:0-5925 GCA_041744855.1 Candidatus Hydrogenedentales bacterium | reverse complement strand
ATCGCAGCGAATCAGGAGTCGGAGGGACGCGTCGAGTTCCGAAAATACATGGCTCTCGCTGCCGATCTTGTCACGTCTCTTCGGCCTTGACGAATTCGAGGAACAGTGCATTATTTTAGGCCTGGCTGCGGTCATCGATCGCAACTATGCCAGGGTTTTCGGTTTTATCGAAGACGATTTGACCCAGCGTGCGCCGACGGTAGGACTCGCGCTCGATCTCTTCTGTGCGAGCCATGCGGCGTGGTTGCAGGCACGGTCGTCCTTTTCACCGCAAGCCACACTATTGCACTGCGGCCTCATCGAAGTTTACGAACGCGACGAGCTTACCCCGCTCACGGCGCGTTCGTTCCGTTTATCGGATCGCATCGCCGACTTTCTTCTCGGCGCAAATTCGCTAGACCGCGAATTGGCCCCGATCGCACACCTCACGGATTCTTCCCAGCTCCACTCTTCACTTCGGGCGTCGCCGGAAATTCTGAATCGGGTAGCAAATGTTGCCGCGCACTACGAGGCAGAACCGGGAATCGCGCGAGACCTTGTTATCTATGCGTATGGAAGAAATGGCAGCGGCCGGCGCTCCATAGCTCATGAGCTTGGCCGATGCCTCGCACTCCCGGTTCTTAGTTGCGATGCGCGCGATATATTGAGTTTTTCTCAGCGCCCTGACAGGACCATGTGGACGCTGTCTCGCGAGGCGATGCTCCAGCCAGCGATTCTCTGCATTGAAAATTTCGATGCGTTTCTCGCCGAGGCGCCGGGCAATTCTCAGATCGATCATATCGCCCGCGCTATCACGTCATTTTCCCGCTTCGCCGTTCTCATCGGCGCGCGTCCGTGGGAACAACGCGGAGTCTTCCGAGCGTGCCGATTTATCGAGATCGAGTGCGCCGTACCTGACGCGGCCGCGCGTGAAACCGTGTGGAGACAGCTACTGCCTGAGGTTCATGGGGGCGTGCTCAGCGAGAAGGAAGTGAAATCGCTGGCTGCTACTTTCGCGTTGACGCAGGGGCGGATTCGCGATGCGATGGTTGCAGCGCGGGACGCTGCGCATTGGGCAGGGGCGGAGTCGACGGCGGATTGCATGGCTGAGCTGACGCGGGCTTGTCGTCGGCAAGCGTCTGCGAATTTGGGGAATCTCGCGCGGAAAGTCGACGCTAAGCTCGGCTGGTGCGACATCGTTCTGCCCGAGTCGCAGAAGCAGCAGCTTCGCGAAATCGTGGATCGGATCCGACACCGCCATCGGGTGTCGCTTGAATGGGGATTCAACGCATCTCGGTCGTTGCAGCATGGCGTGACGGCGCTCTTCGCCGGAGTCAGCGGGACCGGGAAGACGCTCGCGGCTGGAATCATTGCCGCGGAGATGGGCCTCGATCTCTACAAGATCGATCTTTCGGGAGTAGTGAGCAAGTACATCGGCGAAACGGAAAAGAACCTCGACCGGATTTTCGAGGGGGCCCGAGATTGCAACGCCATCCTCTTTTTCGACGAGGCCGACGCGCTTTTTGGCAAGCGGTCGGAAGTGAAGGATTCGCACGATCGATATGCCAACATCGAAGTGGCGTACTTGCTGCAAAAAATTGAGGAATACGACGGCGCCGTCATTCTGGCAACGAATCTCAAGAAGAACATCGACGCGGCTTTCGTCCGGCGCATGCAATTCATCATCGATTTTCCGTTTCCCGAAGAGCGCGAACGTGAACTCATTTGGCGCGGAATATTTCCGCCGCAGTCGCCGCTCGCAGCGGAAATCGATTTCGAGTACCTCGCGAGGAAGCTAGCGGTCGCGGGCGGCAACATCAAAAACATTGCCGTGCGAGCGGCCTATTTCACCGCAGAAGCGAATGGCGAAATCGACATGCCGGCGATCATCGACGCCGCGAAACGTGAACTGCAGCAGATGGGGAAACTAATTAGCGCTACCGAGTTCCAACGATACTCCGGGCGGGTTGCGGGCATTCCACTGGAGTGCCCGCAATGAGTTATTCCGCGATCGCGGACGTCGGCCTAACGTTGGTCGATCTTCTAACTACGGAAATGGAAGCGGTGTTTGAGGATTTTCCGATTCCGGTCGGACTGGCGTCCCCGGCATCAGCTAAAGAACTCCGGCTTTCCCTGTTCCTGTACTCGATCCTCGAAGTCCCTGAAACCAAGAACCAACCAGAGATTTCAGAAGGAAACAATTCTCTTCGCAGGGCGCCGCTGACGCTAGACCTGTATTACCTCCTAACGGCGTACCCGGCCGCCGAACCAAAACCAGATGAGCCCGACGCGGAGAAGTTGCTCGGTCTAGCCATGCGCATTCTTTACGACAACGGAGTCGTCACCGGAACGCGCATGCTAGGTAGCCTTAAGCGAGAGGACGAGCTCTACATCACGCTTAATCCCATCACGATCGAAGACATGACGCGGATTTGGAGCGTATTCCCTGATAAGCCGTTTCAACCATCGGTCAGTTATCTTGTGACGCCCGCGAGGATTGAATCCGCGAAGGCGGATCCCGTTTCGCGCGTCATCCACAGGCAGTTCGACGTGGACCATCTTGTACCGGTGAGGACGATGTAATGGGACTCGTCACTCCACGTGGTTACACGACACACCCCGGCGACAGGTTAGTTCAAGTTGTGTCGTTCATGGTGCAGCCGTCCGACGATTTCACCGAAAAGAAAATCCTGAATGGTTTGGCGATTTATCTCGAAGAGGATCGTCAACGACGACCAGTCCGCAACGCGTCGGGCGACTACTGCTTTCTCGATCTCCCAGCAGGAACGTACACCGTCTCTGTGCGTTTCGATGCAAGCGCGCCGGGTTACTACTTCTCCAAAAAAGCCACAGTTACCGTTCCAGCCGGCGAACCACAGGAACCCGTCGTAACGATTCAACTGACACCCACCCCCTCGTATCCGTTTCCGAGCTGCGCGACGCTAATTCGCGGAAAGGTCACTCGCGGAGGAACGGATCCAATTGCGGGGGCCGAAGTGACGGCAACGTACACGCGTGTAGACGAGACTTCGGAAGTCGATCTCGACGACGAAGAGTACACCATCGTGACCGCTACGGACTCTGGTGGGCACTACGTTCTTTACTTCACCAAACTGTATCAAGACACCGAAACGATTGATGTTTTCGCCGCTTTCGATGGCGAGACGAAGACGGTGGAAGCGACGTACGAAGAGGGGATACCCAAGGTGTGTTTACCGATCGAGTTTTAATGCATGCGCCGAAAACTGAATTCAACTATAAACATTCGTGAGCGAAGGGAGATGGGAAATGGCAGGTGAAACGAATGCTGGAATCGACACAGGAGCGGCGACCACCGACTCGAATGGGGTCAAGGATGAGCTCCTAAAGGATCTCACACGGAAGTTTGAGACTGTCTATGCCGATAGCTCACGTCACTGCCAAGCCTGTTGCTGGTGTTGGGGCTGGCACGTGAATCCACTTTCGGACGGCACTTCGATTCGGGAGTACTTGGACATTATCGGAGAGTACGTCCGGGACGCCAAACCCTCGGACGCAACAAAGCAACTCGCGAAAGATCTGCAAGATCTTGAGAAGGAGTACGGACATTTTAAGAAGGTTGTCGAGAAGTACGAAGAAGAATTCATCAAGTACACGTGTGAAATCGGCGAGATGAAAAGACAGTGTGAGAACTTGGCGACGTCGGTCGATCAGCTCGATCCAAAGATCCGGAAATCCATTGAGACAATTTGGTCGCGCTATGAAGCGAAAGAGCAGAACTATCGGAACAACTGGTGGGACAAGCGGTTCCGGTTCAACGATTTGCAAACGTGCGTTGACCAGGCTCGTCTGAAGGCCGGTGATGCGGCGACGAACTTCGGCGCTATTAAGGGTTTTGCCGATACGGTGGGGGCGCGGTTCAAGGACTTGGACGATCTGTACAACCAGGCCGACGGACAGAAGGACAACTTGAACGCAGTGTACGCCCGGTACATCGAGTTCCACAAAGTAAAGGGAAACCTATCGTTTGTTCCGTATCTCAATGCAAAGGCCCCCTACGATGCGACAAAGTGTCCAACGGACTGCGGAACCAATTTGCTCGAGACACGCGAACCAAAGTGGTTCAGACAAGAGCTCCATCAGAAACTGAAGGACCTGATTTTCGACAAGTTCGACGCATTTCTGTGGCATCAATCATGGATTGAAACAGCAGATGAGCTGACGCAATCCAAGGGAATCCTCGATTCGTACAAGAAGGGTAGGCGTGAACGCTTCGTCCAAGAGGCAGAGGACGCCGAGCCGGACAAAAGTAACGATACTCCGCCGACCGCCCAGGAAATCGGCATGGGAAATCCCCCCGCAGGTGATCAGGATCCCGATGGCGAGGGCCCAAACGGTGAAGGTGATCACGTCGGCGCCGCGGCTGGCGATAGGCCGCGGGGTGGTAACGACTAGGCTCACGGCCCAACTCAACGACACCGACCAACTTCGCGACACACGTTTTTTCAACTCATAGGAGAAACAATCCATGCCTGAATACTTATCCCCTGGCGTTTACATCGAGGAGTTTGAGCTCGGACCGCGGTCGATCGAAGGGGTATCGACGAGTACGGCGGGCTTTCTTGGCGAGACGCAGCGTGGGCCGCTGCATCCGCGGTTGGTGACGGGGTTCGAAGAGTACAAACGGATTTATGGTGGGTTCTTCGATCCGATCGAGAAGGGATACTTGCCATTCGCAATCGATGGGTTTTTCCGCAACGGCGGTCAGCGGTGTTTTGTCGCGCGGATCATTCACGACGATGCGGTCGTCACGACGGGAGATTTTGATCCGCTACTGATCAAGGCGGTTGGGCCGGGCGAATGGGGCAATCGCGTTGCGTTCAAGATCGGTCCCGGCAGCCTCCAAACCGCCACCGGTCCGCGGACGAGAATCAAATTGACGGTCATGTACTGGGATCAGACTCCGCCGACACCGCTGATCGATCCCACTTTGGCGGCAAACGCAACTGACCCGAACCGCCGAGAGCCGGTGCTCGTGGAGATTTATGACAATTTGAGCATCGTGCCCACCTCGATCGATTTCATCGAAACGCGGATTAATCCCAGTTCGAATCTCATCGAAGTGACATTCGCGGATGACGGCGATGTGCCCGAAGATTCGGCCTTAGAGTTCATCGGAACCGGCGGCGACAACGGCGGCGACATCGTACCGAACGACTACGATGGCAGGGTACTCGCAGGGGACGACAATCCAGACGAAACCCAGCGGAAATCGGGGCTGATGGGATTCGAACAGATCGACGAGATTTCAATTCTCAATGCGCCCAATCACCATGCGGACCCCGAGATCGCATCCAAGCTGATCACGCAGTGCACCCAGCTTAAGGATCGCTTCGCGGTCCTGCATTCGAATCCCAACACGCAGACGTTGAACAACGTTGCCACCGTCCGAGTTCCACAGGACACGACCTATGCCGCGTTCTACTTTCCTTGGATTAAGGTGCTGAATCCATTGACGAACCGCGATACGATCGTTCCGCCGTCGGGCCACGTCATCGGGATTTACGCGAACACGGACACCGCGATAGGCGTACATAAGGCGCCGGCGAATGCAGTGGTTGAAGGGGCGCGGGGTCTGCAATTTCAGATCACGAAGGGCGAGCAGGATTTGCTCAATCCTCGCGGCGTGAATTGTCTTCGGGCGTTTCCGAACCGCGGCATTCGGGTGTGGGGCGCGCGCACGTGTTCGTCTAATTCCCTATGGCGCTATATCAACGTTAGGCGCTTATTTCTATTTATCGAGGAATCCATTGAGGAAGGTACTCAGTATCTTGTCTTCGAGCCGAACAACGAGCGCTTGTGGCAGCGCGTGGTGCAGACGATTACACAGTTCCTCACGACCGTTTGGCGCACCGGCGCTTTGATGGGGCTGAAAGCCGAGCACGCGTTCTTCGTTAAATGCGATCG
>JBGTJY010000998.1:0-4463 GCA_041744855.1 Candidatus Hydrogenedentales bacterium | reverse complement strand
GCTTCTTCTTTCGCCACGCGGATCGTGAATTGTTCGACCGGCTCCGGGGCGGGCTGAACCTCAGCGGGGACGCGCAGGACGTCGAGCGCTGGATCGTGATCGAACGCGCCCCATTGATCGGCGTCGGAATTGAAAATGACGGTCCACTGGTCCTCTTCGGGAATCGTGAACAACGCGTAGCGGCCTGCGGGAAGCTTCTCGCCCGCGACGAGCACGTCGCTCGTCGCTTCGAATGTCGTCGCCTCGTTCGCACCCGTGCGCCAGACCTCGCCAAAGGGCACCAGCGCGCCGAAAATTTCGCGGCCTTTCTTGAACGGACGACAGTAGCGAACGCTTATCGTCGCGTCGCCCTCGCTAAAGCGTACTTCCTCGGGCGGACTGTGGCGCTTGGTCATGCGTGTCATGATCGGTTGCGCGGAAACGGCGACGATCGCGATGACCGCAACAGCGACGATTGAAACTATGATGAGATTCTTTTTCATGCGTGGCTACTTCGAAATTACGTTACGCGCCGGTTAAAAACCAGCGCTACAAATAGACGCTTCGTAGAAAACTTTAAGCGGGATTCGCGGAAATCGTTTGGTGCATTCGCGATTGGCAGCCGTGAGCCCCTTCGATGAAGAGTCCCGCTTCTTGTATGAGCTGGCGGACGCCTTCGCTGTTCAGCTTGCCGTTCGCGCGTTCGTGACGATGGAACAGATAGTTCGCGAATTTGCCCTTCGCGTACTTATCGAAAAATAGCTCGGTATCGTAAAAGCGTTTGCGGAATTCTTCGACGATTCGGTTCGGATCTTCGCCGACGTCGTGAAACTCGGTTCTGACCAGCGCCTGCGCCGCCGAGAGCATCGCCTGGTAGGCCATCGCGTCGGCCTGCTCGAGCTGCGCCTCCTCGAGGAGAATTTGTGCCTCGAAGGCTTCGCGCTCGGCCGCGGCGAGATTGAAATCGACGAGCGACACGACCTCGCCGGCGCATTCGCCTTTGCCGCGATCGCCGTGCGTGTATTCGCGCGGATCGCCCCAATCGGAGTAGTAGGAGCGATCTTCGTCGTAGCCCGGCACTTCGGTCAAGTCGTCGAAAATCGTTTTGAGCTCGCGTTTGCCGAGACGCGCAATGTAATCCTGGAACGACTCGCCTTGATTCCGTTCCTTCGCGAAGCGTCCCGTGATGCGGTCGACGAGCGTCGGAATGCTTTTCGACGGGATCGCGGCGACCGCAAGGCCGTATGCGCCGGCGTTCTCTTTCCACTTGCCGCCCAGAATGACCTGGAAGTGCGGGACGGAATATCCCTTCACGTTTCGGTTTACACCGTAGAAACCGATATCGGCAATGTGGTGTTGGCCGCAGGAATTGAAGCAGCCGCTAATTTTGATACGCAGATTGCCGATCGCTTCGTCGAGCTGCAGGTTCTTCTCGCCGAGGCGGCGGCGCAATTCGCCCGCGAGACCGCGGCTTGACGAGATGCCGAGTTTGCACGAGTCCGTACCGGGGCAGGCGGTCACGTCCACAATCGTGCCCGCGCCGCCTTCCGCGAGACCGATCGCGGCGAGGTCGTTGTAGAAGTTGAGCACATCCGATTCGCTGACGAAACGGAACAGGAGATTTTGTTCGACCGTCGTGCGCACGGTGTCGCCGCAATACGTGCGCGCGAGGTCGGCAAGCTTGCGCGATTGCCACGATGAGAAATCGCCGAGCGGCAACGAGACTGTGACGGCGACGTATCCGCACTGACGTTGCGGATACACGTTGGTCTCGTACCACGCGTCGAATCCCTCGGGCCGCGCGTCGCCGGCCATTTCGCTCGGGCCTTTCTTGGGCTTGTCGTCGTATCGGTCGAGGTCGTCGAGGTAGGCCGTCCACGCGGGATCGTGGGGCAGGATTTGGCGCTCCTTCAGCACTTCTTCGCGGAACGCTTCGATGCCCATCTTTGCGACGACGAATTTGATGCGGGCACGGGCGCGATTTTTCTTTTCGCCGAGCCGCGCGAACACGCGCGCGATCGCCTGCGTCATCGGCAGCAATTCTTCTTCGGGCAAAAAGTCGTCGAATAGTTTCGCGTCGTGCGGCACGGCGCCGAGTCCGCCGCCGACGTAATACTCAAAGCCCCGCTTGCGCTCACCGTTGACGTCTTTCGCGACGGCGATCACGCCCATGTCGTGCATGTTCGTGAGGCCGCACGCGTGATGTTTGCAGCCCGAGAATGCGGGCTTAAACTTGCGGCCGAAATCCTGGCAGTCGGGATGGCCGAGCAGGAAATCGGCGAGTCCCTTGGCGTAGGGCGTCACGTCGAAGGTTTCGTCGGTGCAGATGCCGGCGTAGGGGCAGGCGGTGACATTGCGCACAGAATTGCCGCAGGCCTCGCGCGTCGTAATGCCGACGGCCGCGAGGCGGCGCATGAGGTCTGGCGTGTTCTCGATGTGGATGTAATGCATCTGGAAATCCTGGCGCGTGGTCACGTGGATCACGCCGACGGAATATTCCTCGGCGATGTCCGCGAGCGCGTCGAGCTGGTCGGCCGTCACGCCGCCGAACGGGATTTTGATGCGCTGCATGCCGGGGGCGTCCCATGCCGTCTCGGGACCCTTCGTGAGCTCGCCGCACGGAAAGTCGATCTGTTGCGTCTGGATGCCGTCGTGGCGCTGGCCGTTGTCGTAGCGCTGGCCGTAGGTGCCCCGGCGCAGACGCGTCTCGGCGAAAATCTTCTCGTCGAGTTTGCCCGCTTTGCGCAGCTCGATCTCCGTTTCGAAGATGTCGCACTCGCGCGCTAGGCCGGGCTCCATTTTCGCGGCGAGTTTTTCTTTCCAGGTGGTGGACATTACAAGAATTCCTTAAAACTTTCTGAAAACGCGAACGACGATGAAGGCCTCTAGAGCAAGCACGAGCGGATGAATGTAGGACGTAGCCATCATCGGCCTATCTGAAATCTTGGAAATCGAGTTGATGTGTCGCATTTAGATCTTCCTGAATATGCCCACTAAAATGAGCGACCCTAGTATAAACTCCGTAAGCACAAGGACAAACGGAAATCCAGGCTCCTCCGCTGGTTTTGAAATCGCGTGGATATGCCGCATCGCGAGTCTTAGTTTGGAATTTTGCTCAGTCCGCCGATGAAAAGCAACGAACCCGCCCAGTAAAAGAGCGCGTGCAGAAACGACGCCGGAGCGGGCCGTTCTTGTCTGTGGGAAATCGCTTTGAGGTGTCGCATCGATTCTACTCCTGGTTCAACCGAAATGTTTCAGTTCATCAATCGCCGACAATGCCCATCAGCGCGATGTTTTTCCCAGACCAAAGTTATAGGCCGCGGGCACGAGACGCTTTGTGTTGCTCGAAAATTTGTTCCCTGTTGCGGGCGCGCATAATCCGCTACGGCCTCGCCGGAGCAGAACCAACGCCGACTCGCGAAATCGCGAAGATGATGTTTCTATCCAACAGATCTAAAAATACGCGCCCATTCTCACGTTCTCGAATCAGTCGACCGCGACCTTCAGCAGCCTCCTCGAATGCGGTCTTGATTAACGATGCGAGCGCACCCACATCTATGTCGCCAACCGTTCCGGAATCGTGCAGCTTGGCGGCAAGTTCGTCGTGTGAGTACGATTCACCCGGTCTCTCTGCGAGTGTCGACAACAAGCGCCATGCAGTGTTCGGCATCGGGACGGGAATTAAATCGAGCAATGCCCACCCCGGACGCGATTCGGTCAGAATCAACACGACGTCCATGAACGGGTTTTCGTCCAAGCGCGCCGGCCGGAGATGGGAGAGGTCGAGTCTCTTAGCCTGGCTCCAATCGATATAGTCATTGAAGTCATGTGTATCCCAAAATTCACGCTCTTCATCCTCGGAATTAAATGTCGGTATTTTCTTTTTCGATGCCATAGCGTCTCAGTTCTCGTTCTCGAACGTCTCGAGCGCTTACTACTCGAAGTCTGTCACCACGGCGCGTGAACACGACGAATAGCGCGCGGGCCCTTCTGGTTTTGCCGACAACGAAATACCTTTGTTCCCGATGTGAATGCTCCAAATCCGGTCGATATACCGATTTGCCGTTGGTGACTACATCTTCGCATTCGTCGGCGGTGACTCGATGCTTTCTCAGGATCTTTTGTTCGTTGGCATTATCCCACTCAAAGTCGCCCGACCACCATTGTGCGATGTCATCCGGCAACATGCGCGAACTACAACGTCATTCGCCGTGTCCAATCAGGTGGCTAATATTTCGGCACCGAAGAGTCCACCTCATCCGACCAGCGCGTGATGCCGCCGACCATGTTTTTCACTTTGTTGAAACCTTTGCCGAGCAGCATGTTTTGCGCTTTGGCGCTGCGGGCGCCCATTTTGCAGTGGCGGACGATCTCCGCGTGGCACTGAACCTAATCAAGAACGACCAAAGCGAGTACGACAAATAGAGTCGCCAAGCTGAGACTTTGAACGGGGGCCGACAAACGTTTTGAATCGTGTTTCCGGC
>JBGTJY010000997.1:0-2596 GCA_041744855.1 Candidatus Hydrogenedentales bacterium | reverse complement strand
CGCTCGTCCGCCAACACTCCGCCACTCCGGGAGGGACGCGCCCCTGCGCGTCCGGGTCCGGCCCCACACCGTCCGCCAGCATAAATAGAACGCCGGGGCCCGCAAAACCTCGAGCCCCGGCGATAGTCACGATCGCAGTGTTCAATGACGCAGCGCGCTTACGACGTCCCGGTTCTTTTCCGCAAAACGAACTCACGAAACGAACGCCACACGTCCGTCAGAAAGTCGCTATAGTTGTCCGCACGAATTACGGTGACTGGCTTGATATGTTTCACACCGTACTCCCGGTCAACAAGACGCTGAAACCGCGCCTAGCTAGTCTTTGTCTTTCCTTCCGCCCTGCAGCAGGTTCGTCAGATAGTGCGACAAACACCGATAGGGGTGCCGGCCAAAAATGCTCGCCAGGATCCCCAACGGATCGTTCAGGTCGCAGTGATCCGCGATGGCGGGAACTTCAACCGCTCGCGCGAGACTAACGGCCAGAACATGCTTCATCGACTGACGGAACGCAACCGAAGGCGCGTCCGAAAAACGAACTTAGGCCGCTGGTTCGCCGCCCTTGTTCTTGTCGCCTTCGACCGCCTGAAGGATCAGCGACGCGATGCAGCCGAGCGGGTCGATGCCCTCAAGACCGCGCGCGATACCGAACGGATCTTCGAGGTCGCACACGGGCGTCGCCTGCGCCTTCATAACGCTGACTTTCGTAATGTGTTTCATGTACCGTTTCTCCTTGGATTGACCGATTGATTCACACAACGGGAGCTCGGGAAAGCACCTGCGTGCCCCCTAGTTCTCCGTACTTCTCTAGTACCCCGACTCTGCTAGCACCCCGACTCTGCCGGCACCCTCGAGTGCGCTTGCACTCAGATACTACGCCCGCACTCAGGTACCCGGCGTCCCTACCGATTCCTTCGCGAGGAGCAGGTTCAGTATCGCGGACAACACATCCTGCACGAAGGCGATCAGCACACTTGCGGGTATATTGTTCTGCGCGAGCCGTGGCGACCTGCTCAAGGGTCTTACATGTCTCATTTTGCTCAATGGTCCCTCTCATTGCAAGCGCAGACCGGCCCCGAAGGTGCAATCCGCAGGCGCGAGTATAGCACCACCAAGAAACAGTGTCAACTCTCGCAGTCGACCAATCTACTACATCTGGGGCGCGAGACCGTCTCGCAGCACCATCACCGGTAGTCCGCCCGCACCTACGCAATAATACCGATAGGCGCGGCCGGCGTTACAGCTAACGAGCTTCTAAACTAACCGGATGACCAATGGTTGTCACGAATGTCTTGAATGCGCACGAAACGGAAGAAAAAAGCCTAGGAAGGAGTCAAGATTCACCAACCAATAACTCAGACCTGCACTTCCTCGTACCCATACGACCCCACCGTCGGCAGATCGGAACGCCCCATCAGCGCGCGGTCCATCGCGTGCGCCGCTTCTCGGCCTTCGTGGATCGCCCAGACCACCAGCGACTGCCCGCGGCGAGCGTCCCCCGCGACCCACACGCGCGGGTGCGATGTCCGGAACGGATCGGCGTCGCGGTAGTAGCCCGCCTTGATGTTGCCGCGCGCGTCTAGCTCGAGTCCGAGTTCGTGCGGAATCGTGTGCTCCGGACTCACGAAGCCGAGCGCGAGCAAAACGAGGTCCGCGGGAATGACGAATTCGCTCCCGGCGACCTCGGTCATTTGCAGGCGACCGGATTCCGGCGCCTTCTGCCAATCGAGCCGCACTACTTTCAGGCCCGTCACGCGGCCGTTTTCGCCGACGAATTCCTTCGTCAGGATGCTCCACTCACGATCGCCGCCTTCCTCGTGGCTGCTCGAGGTCCGCATGATGATCGGCCAATTCGGCCACGGGGTGTCTTCGTTGTAACCCTCAGGCGGTTTGGGCATCAGCTCGAGCGACCACACCCGTTTCGCGCCCTGACGCAACGATGTGCCATGACAGTCCGACCCGGTGTCGCCGCCGCCCAGGATGATGACGTCTTTGTCCTTCGCCGTGATGCCGCCGCCCGGAACGTCCTTGTTGGCGACGCGCCGGTTCTGTTGCGGCAGGAATTCCATCGCCATATGAATGCCCGACAGGTTGCGGCCGGGCACTTCGAGGTCGCGGGATTTCGTCGCGCCAATGGTGATCAACACCGCGTCATAGCGGTCGAGCAATTCCTTGGCGGTGACGTCTTTCCCCACGTGGGTGCTGCACCGGAATTCGACGCCCTCGGCGCGCATCTGATCGATTCGCCGTTGAACGTGTATCTTGTCCATCTTGAAATCCGGAATACCGTACACGAGCAAGCCGCCCGGCACGTCGTCGCGCTCGAATACCGTGACGTAGTGGCCCGCGCGGTTGAGTTGTTGCGCCGCGGCCATCCCCGCTGGTCCCGAGCCGACAACGGCGATGCGCTTATCGGTCCGGCTGGACGGCGGTTGGGGCTTGATCCAATTTTCTTTCCAGCCCCGGTCCGCGATCGCCCGCTCGATCTGTTTGATGGATACCGCCGGCTCGATGATCTTCAGCACGCACGCCGCCTCGCACGGCGCCGGGCAAATGCGCCCTGTCATCTCCGGAAAATTATTCGTCGAGTGCAAAATTT
>JBGTJY010000996.1:0-6826 GCA_041744855.1 Candidatus Hydrogenedentales bacterium | reverse complement strand
TCCGTCGGGATCCGTCCATCAAATGCAAAGAAATCCAATCTTGGCATTTTCTTAGGTAAGCTGCGCTCAAGAAATGTTCGCAACGGTAGCTTAAACGCGAGCTCCGTCTCGCCTTCCACAATTACGCCAATCCTCAAGCTCGTCCTCCGATTCGGCCCATCCTCCAAACTTCGTCGAGCGAGTAGTCGTTAAGCCAGTCACTGAGGTCGAACGAGTCCGCCCAAGTTGCTGTAGCGCGGCCGTTATCGTCTACGTCCATTGCCACGACCTCTTCTGGACGAAGGAACCGAATCAAACGGTCAGAATGAGTCGCCACGATGATTTGAGTACGATCAGAGGCCTCTCTTAACGAGTGCGCGAGTAAGCTCAAGAGCTCGGGATGGAGACTCACTTCCGGTTCGTCAATCATCGTGATCATCGGCAGGGAGGGGCTTTGGAGCAATGAAATCAACCACAGGAATCGCAAGGTGCCTTCCGACATCTCGTGTGTGTACACAGGTTTCGAAAGTTTCTTGTCGTTCCAACTCATTGCCAACGTCCCGGCGGCGACCGGGGGAAACGCCAACCCGTCGAAGTCCTGGAAACCAGCCCTAACCGTGTCAATAATCAACTCGAATCGAGTCGGATTCGTTTCGCGGAGGTAATAAAGAAACGGAACAATGTCCTCACCCGATTCTCCCGGATGCTCCGCAGGTCTCATCTGTTGAGGCAGCCTTATCGGCGAGCGAGCCGAAACGTCGAGATCGTGGTAGCGAAGCCAATTACTGAGATTGCGTTTTAGCGATTCCGGCACGGCGTAGATTTTCGAAGCCTGCGACAACGCGGACTCCCCCGCGTATCGACCGTCGCTGATAGACAATCCTGTCATCTCACCGCCACTAAAGAGAACGTGTGATCCATCCGATCGAATATGCTCAAAGATACCTTTGCCAGGGTGTATTTCCGACAAAGACTCGTTTGAGATCGTGTAGCCGATCCCTCGCGGTTCAAGATCCATTCTATATTTCTGCGATTCATGGGAAAATCCGCTTGTCTCGAACGAGATTGAAAGCAAGCTGGGGTGAGCGGGATCGGATTTAACGACTGCGGGCGTGCGAACCCGACTTAACAAGCTCGAGATTCCTCCGAAATCTGAAACTTTTCGATTGAGTACACCTCGTGCAGATGCGGAAATGAGTGATAGAACATCCAACAACGACGTCTTCCCAACGCCGTTCGCACCGATTAGTACCATGAGAGGCCGCATCTCTAAGTCGAGATCGCAAAGCCGACGGAATCCGCTAACTTTAAGTCGGGTCATTCGGTACATAGGAAGGCCATCCGATGCCAGAAACTAACGTCGATTCAAACGCATGTTACTTCAAGTTCGCGCGGTAGAACTTCAGCATGCGGTCCCACGAGTCTTTCGCGTATTCGGGTTTGTAGACTTCTTTTCGCGTGTCGTTGAAGAACGCGTGGTCGGCGTCGTAGAGGTGGATTTCTACTTTTTTGCCGGCGTCTTTTAACTTTTCCTCGAGGGCGCGCGCGACTTCTGGCGAGACGTGGGCGTCGTGTTCACCGAAAAATCCGAGCACTGGCGCTTGCAGGTTTTCGATGTCGGGGTGCACGTTCGGGTGCACGCCGTAATAGTCGACGCAAGCGCCGATTTTCGGGTTCGCGCAGGCGGCGTAGAGCGAGAGCTGGCCCCCCATGCAAAAGCCCACGGAGCCGACCGTTTTCGTGGAGCATTCCGGGAGGCTCAGCAGGTAGTCGACGGCGCCGCGCATGTCTTTTTCGGTTTTGTCGATATTAAGGGCCATGAAAAGTTTGCCGGCGGCGTCGGGACTTTTGGCCGTCTCGCCGTGATAGAGGTCGGGCGCCAGGGCGACGAAACCCTCATTCGCGAAACGATCGCAGACGTCCTTGATATGATCTACCAGACCCCACCACTCCTGGAGCACGATGACGCCGGGGCCTTTGCCCGTGGCCGGTAGCGCCAAATAACCCTTGCACTTCCCGCCGTTACTGCTGAATTCCACCATTTTTCCGGCCATAACTCCCCAATCTCCTTCCCGGTATGAAATTTGCGCTTCGGATGCTGAGTTTACACTCCTCCGGGATGATGTCCAAGGGGAACTTTGTTTAGCAAAATAGTGATTTAGTGGCGGTAACGATCAAGCTGGGCTTCCATGGGACACTCCAACGACCTCGACTGTGCAGGATATCCGACCGATCTTGCGTCGCAATAAGGGGTATTCACACTTGAAAAGCGTGTATACTTTATACGCTGGTACCGTAGTGGGGAACCTTCTTCGGGCTCCGCGCCGTTCCTGGCGGGGGTGTTCCCGGTGCTTAACTTCATACCGTAGGGGAATTGCGTAATTATGTTGAAACCCAAGTGGGCGACGTGGACGAAGCTAAAACCGTGGACGCTCGGCATCATGATCGCCGTTCACGGCCTAGCACTCGCGGCGCCATTCAGCTTCACGTGGACCGGGCTCATTGTGTTTTTTGTCCTCTATTGGGTGACGGGGGCGCTGGGCATCACATTGTGTTATCACCGGCTGCTGACGCACCGCAGCTTCAAGACGCCGCGTTGGGTTGAGTACATCCTGACGTTTTTCGCGGCGGGCGCGCTGCAGGGCGGTCCGATAGCGTGGGTGGCTACGCACCGTTATCACCATAAAGAATCCGATGAGAAGCCCGATCCCCATACGCCGCGGCATGAGGGCTTCTGGTGGTCGCATCTGCTGTGGAATTTCTATCGCAAACCCGATTTCGACCAGTATCACGACTACGTTCAATACGCTCGCGATTTGGCGAAGGACCCCGTGCATCGTTTCTACAATTGGGCATTCTTTCCCATCTACTTGCTGATTGCCATCGCGATGTTCGGTATCGGCTTCGCATTTGGCGGTTGGAAACTCGCCATCTCGCTCGTCGTGTGGGGATGTTTCTTCCGCACGGTGATGGTCTGGCACACGACGTGGTTCGTGAATTCGGTGACGCACATGTGGGGCTATCGCCGGTATAAGACGCCGGACGACAGCCGAAACAACTGGTGGGTCGCGCTGCTTAGCTTCGGGGAAGGTTGGCACAACAACCACCACGCCGATCAGCGTTCCGCTGCGCACGGTCATCGTTGGTACGAAATCGACCTGACCTATTGGACGATCCGGCTCATGCAGGGCGTTGGCCTCGCCTGGGACGTCGTGAAACCTAAATATTTGCGGGAACGCGCCGCGTCGGCTGAGCAAGAAGCGGCGTAGCAGCGCGAACTCGACGCGTTTAGGATTGGCGGTCGCGAGGCTCGGGGGAGCTTTTGCGTAGATAGAGTCGCGACCTTGCAGGCTGGAAGCCTGCACCACAAAGTTGGGAAGCCTGCACCACAAAGTTGGGAAGCCTGCATTACAAAGTTGGGGAAGCTTGCACTACAAGGTTGGGGATGCCTGCAGTACGAGGCCAGGGGGGAATCGGTTGAATTCGGGGGCAGTGTTGCGCATTGCTGGTCTTGTGGCCAGCTCGGGGTTCTGCGCGCTGGTCTACCAGGTCGCTTGGTTGCGCGAGTTACGGCTCGTGTTCGGCGGATCGACGGCGGCCTCCGCGGCGGTGCTCGCGATTTTCATGGCGGGCCTCGGAATTGGCGGGGCACGGCTTGGCCGCAGGGCTGACGCCCACGTTTCTCCGCTGAGACTCTACTCGAATCTCGAATGGGGCATCGCGATTTCCGCAGCGTTGTCGCCGTTTCTGCTTGGCCTGGTGCGCGAGATATACATCGGCCTTGGCGGCACGATGGTGTTGGGCTCCCGCGGCGCAACGCTAGTCCGCCTTTTTCTAGCCGCGCTCGTGCTCGGCGTGCCGACATTCCTGATGGGCGGCACGTTGCCCGCGGTGGCCCGCGCGGCGGCTACATCGGAAGACACAGGCCGTCGCAGTCTCGCGTTGCTCTACGGGGCGAATACGCTCGGCGCGGTTTGCGGCGCGTTCTTGTCCTCGTTCTACATGTTGGAACTCTTCGGCACGCGCACGACGTTGTGGCTCGCGTGTCTACTCAATCTCGCCGTCGCTGTCGTCGCACGGGCGTACGCGCGCCGACTCGTCAGCACCGCGAGCGATCACGCAGAAAGCGGCGACCGTTACGAAGCCGCCGCGCCGCCCTGGTTCGTGCTCGTTAGCGCCGGCGTTGTGGGCTTCGCATTCCTGCTGATGGAGCTGGTGTGGTATCGCATGCTCAGCCCGCTCCTTGGCGGATCGACCTATACATTCGGCCTTATTCTGACGCTCGCGCTGTTGGGCATCGGGGCGGGGAGCGTGGCGTATGGCGTGTTGGGTCAACGCGGACGGCCCACGCTGCGCATGTTCGGGTTGACTGTCGCGCTCGAGGCGTTGTTCATCGCGATTCCATTTGCGCTGGGCGATCGCCTTGCGGTGCTCACGCAAATTCTGCGCGGCATGTCGGCGATGGGATTCTTCGGACAGGTCTCCGGCTGGGCGCTTGTGACTGCGATTATCGTGTTGCCGGCGGCGTTCGTTTCCGGGTATCAGTTTCCGTTACTGATTGGTCTGCTCGGCAAAGGCAGCGCGAACGTGGGCCGGCATACCGGGCTTGCATACGCGTGCAACACGGCGGGCGCGATCATCGGGTCCCTTGCGGGCGGATTCGGGGTGCTGCCGTTGTTGGGCGCGGTGAACACGTGGCGCTACACCGTCGTGTTGTTGGGATTGCTCGCAGCGGCAACGGTTTATCTGGTGTGGCGGCAGCAACAAGGCCAACCCGCCGCGGCAACCCCGGACGTGCCGGCGCGAGTCCGTCGTGGGGTACGGGCGTTGCGTGCGCACATTCCAGAAAGCGCTTTTGCGTTATTGTTGATTGCCATGCTGTTCAGCGCCGGGCCGACGGCGGTTTGGCGTCACGGTAGCATCGGCGCGGGGCGATCGCCTGTCACGACGGAAAATCGGAACGACCTGATCAAATCGATGTACGACCTGCGGCGCCAGCTCGTGTGGGAACGCGACGGCGTCGAAAGCAGCGTGGGCCTGCAGGTCGTGTCGGGGATTTCATTTCTCCTGAATGGCAAGAACGACGGCAATGCGCGTTTCGACGCGTCGACGCAGGTGACGCTCGGGCTATTGAGCGCGCTGTTCCATGAACGGCCACGCGACGCGTTCGTCATCGGGCTGGGCACGGGGAGTTCGGCGGGCTGGCTCGGCGCGGTCGATACGATTGAACGAGTCGATGTGGCGGAACTCGAACCGGCGATTTTAGAAATGGCGCGCCGCTGCACGCCGGTGAATCACGACGTGATGGCCGACCCGAAAGTACAGGTCATCGCGGGCGACGCGCGCGAACTTTTGCTTACGGCGCCGCGTTCCTACGACCTGATCGTGTCCGAGCCGTCCAACCCGTTTCGAGCCGGCATATCGAGCTTGTATACGACGGAATTCTACGAAGCGGTCCGCGCGCGGCTAAACGAAGGCGGCATGTTTTCGCAGTGGGTTCAGGCCTACGAAATCGACACGCAAACGTTCCGCACGATTTACGCCACGTTGTCTTCCGTATTCGATTTTGTGGAGACCTGGCAGACGAACGACTTGGATTTGGTGATCATTTGCAGCGAGCGGCCGATCTTTTACGACGTCGATCGCTTGCGCGAACGGATGCAGCTCGAGCCGTTCAAATCCGCGCTGCTACATACCTGGGCAGTGACGGACTTCGAGGGCCTGTTGAGCCGATACGTCGCGAATTTCGCGCTGCCCAAGCAAGTTGGGCTGCAAGAGGGCGACCGCTTAAACACGGACGATCGCATGCTGGTGGAGTTCGGGTTCGCGCGCACGGTCGGTCAGGATTTGACGTTTTCCGCGAACGAGTTGCGCAATTCGGCGTACGAATTCGGCGCCCTGCGGCCGCTCACGCTGCGTGGTGAAGTCGATTGGCGCGAAGTGGAAGAGCAACGCCTGCACATGTCCACGTTGCAGGACCACACACTGCCGGTTTCGGAGTTGAATCCGGAGGAGCAACGGCGACGTATCGAAGCCTTTGCGGCGTATCTTGAGGATGATCTCGCGGAGGTATTGTCCGCGTGGAAACAGCAATCGCGCGAGCCGAAGTACTACCTCGAGTTGGCGATGGTCGGCGAGGCCCTGGCCGAAGTGGCGGACCCCCGGTCGCTCGTGTATGCGGACAAACTGCGCCCGATCGCGCCGGTCGAGGCGGAAGCGATTCGCGCGCGATTTTTGTTGCGCACGGATCGCGCGACGGAAGCGGCTGACGCGCTGGTCAACGTTTACAAAGCGATATACGAAGACCCATGGCCGTTGCACAAGATCATGGTTCGCGCGATCAAGCTCGCCCAAGACCTCGCCGCCGAACATCGCGACCAAGCGCCGAAGTTGCTCGCCGCGATGAGTCGTCCTTTCGCGGTGGGTATGCACGAGGAAGTGCGCGCGGAAATGGCGATCGATCTCGCATCGAAGGTGAGCTCCGAAGCGGCGGTACCTTACCTTGAGGCCTACGAGCCCAACGTGATCTGGACTGAGGAATTTCTGACGTTTCGCGCGCAGGCGTATCGTGCGACGGAGCATCCGCGCGCTCGGCTCGCTGAACGTCAACTCGCGGAGTTTCACCGCAACAAGCCGCAGCGGTTTAGCGACGTGATGAACGCGAAATCTCCGGCGCAGGCAGAGGTGGCCGAGCGAGTGAACCTCGGTATTCACGAAGCGATCGGAACTCAGGCGCTCGCTCCGGGATCGAACGAGTAGCGGTCCGGCGCGCGATTGCCGCGGCTCTCGTATCAACGCGATCGCGTTGTCGACTGTCCGTTCTTCGGCCCAAACCGTTCTATGGAGC
>JBGTJY010000995.1:0-2610 GCA_041744855.1 Candidatus Hydrogenedentales bacterium | reverse complement strand
CGTGTCCACGCCGTTCTGGCATTTCTCTCCTCCAATGAGTACCATGAAAACCAACTGTCCGCATGCGATGGTCTAAGCACGCGGAAAAGCTGGCGCGGTTCAACAAAGGGAGTGGAGATTCGTATGCGCGTTCTTGGGATGACAGCGTTGTTACTGGCCGCTGTATTGGCGGCGCCGTCCGCGTTTGCGGGCGATATTTTCGACGAGGTCGAACACAAATACGCCGAGAATAACGGCGTGAAGATTCATTACGCCGCGGCCGGCGAAGGCCCGCTCGTGGTATTCATTCACGGCTTTCCGGATTTCTGGTACTCGTGGCGCAACCAGATGGCGGGCTTGAAAGACGCGCATCGCGTCGCCGCGCTGGACACGCGCGGTTACAACATGAGCGACAAACCGGAGAAGCAGGAAGACTACGACATGGCGCTCCTCATCGGCGACGTGGCGGCGGTCATCAAAGCCGAGGGCCAGGAGAAGGCTGTCATCGTCGGGCACGACTGGGGCGGCGCAATCGCGTGGCAGTTTGCGTTCAATGTGCCCCAGATGGTCGACAAGCTCATCATCGTGAACTTGCCGCACCCGAAAGGCATCAGCCGCGAGCTGGCGATCAACAAGGAACAACTCGAGAACTCGAACTACGCGCGGCAATTTCAACAGCCGAATTCGCATGAGCAACTCAGTGCGGAAATGCTCGCCGGTTTCGTCGGCAAAGACCCAGAAATCCGCGCGAAATACGTCGAGGCGTTCAAGAATTCCAGCCTCAACGGGATGATGTGCTACTACCGCCAGAACTACCCGAAGCCGCCCTACAACGAGGACGCGATGCCCGGTGGGACGGTCAATGTGCCGGTGTTGCAATTCCACGGGCTGGAGGACACTGCGCTGCATCACCATGGGTTGAACAACACCTGGGAATGGCTCGGCGCGGATTACACGCTCGTGACGATTCCGAAGGTCGGCCACTGGGCGCATCACGAAGCGGCGGACTTGGTGACGGACACGATGAAGTGGTGGTTGGCGATGCGGGAGAAGAAATAGTTAAACGCAGAGGCGCAGAGGTCCGCGGAGGTTCTTTTGAGGGTAGGCTCGCTGAGTGATCGGCGGGCCTTTTTTATTTCGTGTAGACTATTGCGGTGAAAGCACTGGCGATTTTATTGAACGAGATGACCGTTGGACAGGGCTCGAGCGGAGGTTTTTGAGTGAATGAGATCGACGACCTGTTCAAGCGGCAATGGGAGTGGCAATAGGACCGGCGTTCATTGTCGTGGGCGGAAAAAGTGAGCATGGTGGCGGCTGTTCGCGAAGATGCGCTGAAATTGAAACAGGCATTTGAGCGCTCACGGCACCAAGAGCACGATGGCGGCGATCAGTCTGTTGGGCGTTCGTAGAATTCCAACACCCCCCTCGCCCATTGGTGCCAATTGACCTGAGCGTCATACGCCCTGTTCTCCTTCTGTTCCGCCGCCGCACGATCGAAACTTTTCCCAAAGGCGCGACGCCCAAATTGAATCATGGTCAAGTATCGTTGTGATTTGCGGTGTGGCGCGAAACGATTCGGCCAATAGGCCTCCAAGTAAGGCAGTGCCTCCTCAATCGTTCCGCCACCAGAAAGAATCGCATCGATCATGAATCGGTTCATCGTTGGGTCATTTGGTTGGATGCTCAGTCCCCGTTCGAGGAGGAGTCGAGCTTCTTGAAAACGACCCCGCTCGAAAAGCAACGGCGTGACGATCAAGAACTCGATTGGTCCCCTTGGATTGTATTCGGGTGCGCGAATTCCGTAAGTCAACGAACGATCGAACTTCTTAGTAGTCTTAAACCACAACGAGCGGTAGAAATACCACCCCGCGCACAATCCCCGCCAGAACCTCCAAGGTTTTCTTCTATCGGACGGCACCATGCTGGAATTCCCGAACACTATTACCTCGTCCGTTTCCATTTTATTCGACAGACTTGGCGCCGTCGCCGCAAAGAAGCTAACGGCTGCCTACCAGGCACCCCGCGACGAAGCACTGCGCGGATGCGATCGCGTCGGGGCGGACGGGCGGTTCGGTGGTGGACGCTGCGTTCATGCCGAGTACCCGAGGCAATAGTTCTTCGAGACTTTCGGCGATGTTGGCGCGAAGGGTCTGGTCGTCTTTGGCGAGGAGCGCTAGCTCCGCGATGACGCGGGCGGCGGTGTGCGGGGGGAGCGTGGGTAGGTTGAGCAGGCGCGTCTCGATGGGAACGCGCAGGAGATCGAGCGCATCATTCGCTTCCACGTTGGGGATGAAGGTGAGTCCAAGCGGCAGCGGCTCATCCGCGGGCCATTCCACGCCGTCACCGAGGAAGAGGTTTTGGATGAGGATGTCGAGGTCTTTGGCGTGGCGGACCCACGGCGTTTCTGGTTGCTTGCCGATGCGTTCGGCCATCGTGATCGCCGCGTGAATCCCCGCGTGCGCGCTCGTGAGAATGGCGCGTCGTTGCGTGTCGTGCATGCGCTCGGGGTCGAACGAATGCAACGGAGTGCCGCGGCGGAAATCCTTCCAGCTTGCGAGGAATTCGGCGAGGTTAACGATCGCCGGCCATCTCGTTTCGATGAATGATTTCGCGGCGGTCTCGTCGAGATAT
>JBGTJY010000994.1:0-10359 GCA_041744855.1 Candidatus Hydrogenedentales bacterium | reverse complement strand
TCCATTAACCTGACGCCCGGAGAGACTGGAGAGATTCCCGCCTGCGCGGGAATGACAGGGTTGGGAGGAGCGATGAGAAATAGGGAGTTTGCGGGACGGATCGGGGCTTGTTAGTGTAGCGTGGGCTATTGGATTGAGGCGAGGCATCATGAATCGACGTGCATTTTTACAGATCAGTTTGGGCGGCGCGATCGCGTTGCAATTGCGACCGCCGATCGCTGGGGCCATTCCGCCGCCGGAGGATCCGTTCAAGATTTCGTTGGCGGAGTGGTCGCTGAATCGTAGCCTGTTCACCAATGTGATTACGAACCTGGATTTTCCGCGTGTGGCGAAGCGCGATTACGAGATCGACACGATCGAATTCGTCGATCAGTTTTTTGCCGACAAGGCGCGCGACGAGACGTATCTCAAGGAATTGAAGACCATCGCCGAGGGCGAAGGCGTGTCGATGGGCCTCATCATGATCGACCGCAACGGCCCGCTCGGAGCGGAGGACGGCACGGAGCGCGCGAAGGCCGTCGAAAATACGAAGGCGTGGATTGACGCCGCGGCGTTTCTCGGTTGCCACGCGATTCGAGTCAATGCGCGCGGCGCGAGCGATCCGGCGTTGCTCAGCAAATTGATGGCGGAGAGTTGCGCGACGCTCGCGGACTACGCCGCGCCGAAGAATATCAACGTGACGATCGAGAATCACGGCGGGCCGTCCTCCGATCCGGACTGGCTCATCGGGCTGATGCGCGAGGTGAACAAACCGAATTTCGGGACGTTGCCAGACTTCGGGAATTTCCCTGCCGAGGTCGATCGCTACGACGCGGTCGAGCGGTTCATGCCGTTCGCGAAAGCGGTCAGCGCGAAGTCGACGCAGTTCGCTGCGGACGGCACGGTGACGGACACGGACTTTCCGCGCATGATGCGGATCGTGCGCGATGGCGGATACTCGGGGCACGTGGGCGTGGAGTCGGTGGGCAAAGACCCCGAGGAAGAGGCGCGGCATATTCGGTATACGCGCGATTCGTTGCGCGCGATACTCGAGCAACAGCGGGCATGTCAGCCGATTTTTTACGGCGCGGATTTGCACGGTTGGGTTCCCATCAACGGTGGCGAGTGGAGCGTCGAGGACGGTGTGCTCATCGGGCGCAACGGACAGGGTTGGTCGACGGACCCGGCGGTCGCGGGTTCATGGTTGCGCACCGAGCGTGAATACGAGAACTTTCGGCTTGAGTTGCAGTTCATGATCAATGAAGGCGGAAACAGCGGCGTGTTTATTCGCTCCAAGGCGGAACAGAATCCCGCGTTCACGGGATATGAACTGCAGATCCTGGATGGGTTTGGTCAGGAGCCGAGTTTGGCCAATGCAGGCGCGTTGTTTGACGTGATCATTCCGCGCGTGAATGCTATCCGGCCCGCGGGCGAATGGAACACGCTGACGGTTCGCTGCTGGCGTTCGCACGTGCTGGCCCAGTTGAATTTCCAAACGATCATCGACGCGGACACGGGCCGCACGCGCAAAGGCTACATCGGATTGCAGAATCACGACGAAAAATCAGAAGTGCGGTTTAAGAATATTCGTGCGCAGGAGATTTCTTCGGACAGTTTCCCGGGGCGAACCTTGTAGACGGTCTGATGCACACGCCCCAGTTGCTGGGTGATGGGAGCTTCCAGAAGCGCCCCTACGCAGGTTGTTTTACGTGGGATTACGCACATGATTTCAAGACGAAATTTCTTAGGTGCGTCGGCCATCGGGCTGGCGCGCGTGGCGATGGCCCAGGACGAACGCGAGCCCGTCACCCTTGCGCCGAGCGAGCGCTTGGACATCGCCTGCATCGGGGTTGGCGGACAGGGTTCGTACGACATTCGCACGGCGGCGAATTACGGGCACAATGTCGTCGCGCTGTGCGATCCCGATTGGAATATCGCGGGGCGGATGTTCGAGCGGTATCCGGAAGCGAAGAAATTCAAAGACTATCGCGAGATGCTCGATACGATGCCCGACATCGACGCCGTCATCATCGCGACGCCGGACCATCATCACGCACTCGCGACTATCGCCGCGCTGAAGCACGGCAAGCACGTCTACTGCGAGAAGCCGTTGACGTATTCGGTGCAAGAGGCGCGCGCTGTCGGCGAGGCCGCGAAGAAGTCGGGGCTCGCCACGCAGATGGGCAACACGGGCCAGGCGTCGGACGGCGTGCGCACACTTTGCGAGTATATTTGGGCCGGCGCGATTGGGCATGTGCGCGAGGTGCACGTCTGGACCGATCGCCCGATTTGGCCGCAGGGAATCGAGCGGCCGGCGGAGACGCGGTCAGTACCAGCAGAGATGGATTGGGATTTGTGGCTGGGGCCTGCGCCGGAGCGGCCCTACCACGAGATTTACCATCCGTTTCGCTGGCGCGGGTGGTGGGATTTCGGAACGGGGGCCCTCGGCGACATCGGGTGTCATCGGCTCGACGCGACATTTCGCGCACTGAAGTTGGGACATCCAACGAGCGTCGAGGCGACGTCGACGAAGGTGAACGACGAGACGTTTCCGCATGCGTCGATCGTGCGGTATCAATTCCCGGCGCGCGGCGAGATGCCGCCGGTGAAGGTGTATTGGTATGACGGCGGACTAATGCCCGAGCGCCCGGCGGAGCTCGAGGCAGACCGTGCGTTCGGCGACAACGGAATTCTCTACATTGGCGACGAGGGGACGATTTGGGATGGGCAGATCATCCCTGCATCGAAACAACGTGAGTACAAGACTCCGCCCGAGACGTTGCCGCGTTCGATCGGACATTGGGAGGAGTGGTTTGCGGCGTGCAAGGGCGAGAAGGTCGTGCCGGGTGCCAACTTCGAATTCGCGGGATTGCTCACCGAGGTGGTGTTGCTGGGGAACGTGGCACTGCGGACCGGGAGGAAGCTGGATTGGGACGGGCCGAAACTTCGCGTTACGAATGTGCCGGAAGCAAACGCGTTCCTACAGCGCAGCTATCGTGAGGGTTGGAGCCTAACTTGAGAGGGGAGCCGACTCCCGCGAACTGGCACCAACTCAGAACCAGCATCGCTGCGGTTGTGGCCCTTGGAGCAATCTGCGTCTTCGCAGCGCAGGACTCTGATGTCATCGCACGAGACGTGATGTGGATGTTGCTTGTTCCGGTTTGGGTCGTGGTTGGCTGGATTGGGCGAAGGTCGGGAGGTTGGAAATCGCCGCGAGTGGACCGGACGTTTATTATTCTCCTGTATCTATTGAATCTTTACAGTCTTGCCTACATTCTCGCCGTCGGCGTGCGGTTTCTCTTCGCAATCGGCGAAGTTACGCCGTTGAGAATCATGAGTATTTTAGCCGCAGCTTCTTTTTCCGTTTCGTCGCTTTTGCTGTTGCGAAAGTTCGTCAAAGGCGTTCGGCAAGAAAAGAATCCGCAGGGTACAAGTGCCTAAGCTAAGGTACTATTGAATAGACTCCTTGTCTGGAAAACAGTCTGAAGCCTTGTGCGCGTGGAGAAATTCCCTGCGTGGGAATGACGTTCTGAGCCCGGCCGTTCGAGTTTGGCGAAGCGGCCTCGTGATTTGTTTCCCAACTCGCCGCTTGAAAAGCGGCGGTACCGGGTGACGATTCACTCGACCTTCGTCGTTTCGAAGACCAAGAGATAGGGGACTGCGGGGTTCCCACTCGTGTCTTTGAAATTTCCGAAGCGTGCGGAGTTGAGCCAGAAGACATAGGTCTTGCCGGGTTCGAGTTTCACGGTTGCGACGCAGGTCTTTTTGTCTTCGAGGTAGCGCGGCTTTCCGGTGAATTCCGGGAAGGCCTCGTCCGATATCTGCGACCAGGACCAGCTCTGGTCCGTCATCTCCTTGCTGAAGGTAACTTGAATCTCAGTGAGGGTGGGGTCGACGTCGGTCGCGCCGCATTCGGGGACGGTCTTCACGACCGAGGGCGGCATTGAGGCAACCGACGGCGGCTCTTCCGCGGCGCGCACGAGGTTAGTCGCTAGGCCCGCAGCGACGACACACAGGACGGTGAGCGCAAGATAAATTCGCATGGCTGTTCTCCGTTAGCGCCACGCTTCCCCGCGAGACGCTTTCCATTTTGGCCGTGATTCCCACGATTTGCAAGCCAAGAGGAGATCGGAGGAAATAATCTTGCCACTCGGCGGCGTTCTGGGCTTGGAAGACGAGTCTTAGAGGAGGGCGAGCGCCATGGAAAAGCTCAAGACCGTACGAATTCAGGTGAAGGATTTGCCGCCGGAGCAGTGGGTGGAACTTTACGCGCGCGACATTGAGCGGATTGCCGATGGTTCTAACATTGACATTTTCCTTCATGTTCGCGAGGTGCGTTCGCATGCGGGGTTGCGTTGGGGGGTCCGAGACGCGCTTTTGACGAGCGCTTAATTATTGACGTGATCTAAAATATTCGTGGAATCCGTGCTCTGAGCTTTTCGGGTATGGCGATTTCGCCGAACTGAGCTAAAACGTCAAAGCACAGTAGGTTACCTGGGTGCGCGTAGCGCCTTGTTTCGGGCATCGGGGGTGCCCAGCGCCTGCTGTATAAACGCTTGCTTCGTCAAGCGATTTTATTCGTTGCGCCCCACCGGCAGAGGGGGTAGACTTACTAAGGTTCTAGCGACCACGTGGAAGCCTTTTCCGTCTTCGATGGCGGATTGTCCCGGTGCGAGATTGACGCGGCGTTCCGCGGAACGTCCGAGCGAGTCGCTTGCGGGGGAGTCGGCAGGTGTAATGGCGTCGGGAAGCTTTTGGGGGCGTCCGACGCCAGACAAAATGGGACGGCGAATCTGCGAATGGGATTATTTAGGTGGGCTCATGGGGTGGCGGCGGTGGTGTTCGCCGCAGGTTCATTCGTCGGGGGAACGGCAGGGGCGCAAAAGCTTTCGCTTCCGCATCTGACCGTGGGTCAGGTTTCGTCGACCGTCGTCGTCCCGGTGACGTTAAATAACACCCCCAATCTGCTCGATTCGTTTGGGCTAACGATCGTATATAACCCGGACGTGCTCGAATTCGAGTCGTTCGCGTTCAGCAGTCTCTTCGCGAATTTCGATTTCATCGCCGCAAATTCGCCACAGCCAGGCGAGTTGATTATCGGCGGGTTCACGTCGACGGCGGGCAGCGCGGTGGCTCAGGGCACGTCGGGGACGCTCGGGAGCGTGACGTTTAGCGTGGTTTCCTGTCCGGGGCCAGCATCTCCGTTGACGTTGTCGTCCAGGGTCGACGATATCGAGACGTGGACCGTGGCACACGGTTCCTACGACTGCGCCGAGGTGACCAATATACTTCCGGTTGCGAACAACAGTTCGAGGACCACAAACGAAGACACGCCGACGACGTTCAATTTGCAGGCGACGGACGCGGACGGCAATCCGCTGGTTTACAGCATCGTGCTCGCGCCGACGAAGGGCACTGCGGTCATCTCGGGGAACGGACCGTCGGTCACCTACACGCCGACGGGCAACCAGAACGGCGCCGATTCGTTCCGTTTTCGGGTGCACGACGGCACGGGTTTCAGCAACACCGCGACGGTGTCGATGAGCATCACGCCGGTCAACGACGCGCCGGTGGCGAGCGGTGCATCGCGCACGACGAGCGAAGACACGGCGACGACCTTCAACCTCTCCGCGTCGGACGTCGATGGAAACCCGTTGACGTACAGTATCGTCGCACAACCGACAAAAGGCACGGCGGTTATTTCGGGAACTGGTCCGTCCGTCACGTACACGCCGAACGCGAATCAGAACGGATCGGATTCATTCACGTTTCGCGCGAATGACGGGATGGTGAACAGCAACACGGCGACAGTCAATATGACAATTTCGCCGGTGAACAATCCGCCCGTGGCGAATGGGGCGTCGAGAACAACCCCCGAGGATACGGCGACGACCTTCAACCTTACGGGTTCGGACGTGGATGGAGATTCGTTGACGTATCAGTTGGTCACCGCGCCGTCGAAGGGATCGGCGGTTATTTCGGGGACCGGTCCGTCCGTGACGTATACGCCAAACCCGAATGTGAACGGATCGGATTCATTCACGTTTCGGGTGAACGATGGGACGGTGAACAGCGCATCGAAGACGGTGAGCCTGAGCATTACGCCGGTAAACGACGCGCCTGTGGCCTCGGGCGCTTCCCGTACGACGAGCGAAAACACGGCGACGACGTTCAATCTCGTCGCAACGGACGTGGATGGGGACGCCCTAACGTACAGCATCACGTTGGCTCCGGAGCACGGGACGGCCGTCATCACGGGCAGCGGTCCGTCGGTGCGGTATACGCCGGATGCGAACTACAGCGGAGCGGACACGTTCCGGTTCCGGGTGAACGACGGCACCGTGAATAGCGCCACGGCGACGATCAACATGACGGTATCGAGCGTGAACACGGCGGCGGTGGCGACTGGCGCTTCGCGAACGACGAACGAGGACACCGCGACTACGTTCAATCTCATCGCGACGGATGTCGACGGAAACCCGCTGACGTATAGCATCACGTTGGCGCCGGTAAATGGCACGGCGGTCATCAGCGGGAGCGGCCCGTCGGTGACGTACACGCCGAATGCGAATTTCAACGGCACGGACTCGTTCCGGTTCCGCGTGTACGACGGCTCGGTCAACAGTAACACGGCGATCGTCAACCTAACCATCAAGCCAGTCCAAGATGCCCCTGTCGCTTCGAATCGATCGCGCACCACCCAGGAAGACACCGCAACGACGTTCGCTCTGCTGGCTTCGGATGCCGACGGCGATTCACTTACGTATAGCATCGTTTCGTCTCCGTCGCATGGGTCCGCGGCGATTGTCGGCAGCGGTCCCTCCGTCAGCTACACGCCAGCGGCGAACTACAACGGACCCGACTCGTTTCAGTTCCGCGCGAACGACGGCTCGGGTAACAGCAATATCGCTTCAGTGTCGATGACCATCTCCCCGGTGAATGACGCGCCGGTCGCCACGAATCGGACGCAGACGGCCGGCGCGGGCGTCTTTACGAACGTCGGACTGTTGGCCACCGACGTGGATGGCGACACGCTCGTGTATAGCATCGTGCAGGGGCCGGCCAATGGAACTGCGTCCGTCGTGGGGAGTGGGCCGACCGCCCGATATCGGTCCACCAGCGGTTTTAGCGGCGTGGACCAATTCACGTATCGCGCCAACGACGGGACGGTCAACAGCAACACGGCGACCGTGACGGTGACGGTCATTCCCGCCAATAATGCGCCGGTCGCGACGGGCCTCGTCCGCTCGACGCCTGAGGATACGGCGTCGACGTTCAACTTGACGGCCACGGACGGGAACGGGGACGCACTGACGTACTCGATCGTCATGGCGCCGGCGAACGGAACGGCAGTCCTCACGGGCGGCGCATCGGTGAGATATACGCCGAACGCGAATTTCAACGGGATGGACTCGTTTAGTTTCCGGGCAAACGATGGCGTTCTGAACAGCAATACCGCCGCTGTGCAAATGATGGTCACGGCGGTTAACGACGTCCCTTCGGCGAACGGCGCTTCGCGAACGACGCCGGAAGATACGCCGGTCACGTTCAATCTGCCGGCGTCGGACGCGGATGGGGATTCGCTCACCTACACGATCTCGGTTCTACCGGAACGGGGAACCGTAACGCTGATTAGCGGCGGCCCATCGGTACGGTACACGCCGAATGCGAACTATTTTGGTCCAGACTCGTTCAGGTTCCGCGTGAACGACGGCACCTCGAACAGCAACGCCGCAACGATTAACCTGAACATCACAAGCGTCAACGATGCGCCGGTAGCGAGCAATCGGAATCGGAATGCCGTGCGCAACACGCCGCTCAAGTTCAATTTGCCCGCGACGGACGTGGAAAACGACCCGCTCACGTTTCGGGTTGTCACCGCGCCGTCGAACGGGAATGCGGTAATCACTGGAGCCGGTCCGAAGGTGACGTATACGCCGAATACGAATTTCGTCGGCGTCGATACGTTTACTTTTCGCGCGAACGACGGGCTGATCAACAGCAATATTGCGACCGTGACGATTTCGGTGTCGCTCATCAATGCGCCGCCCGTCGCCGCAGCGTCGTTCCACTCGACCACCGAAGAAACCGAAGCGGATTTCGAGCTGGACGCGTCAGACCCGGACGGCGATCCGCTCGAGTTCATGATTACCACGCAGCCGCAGAACGGCGTGGCAGAAGTGGTTGGGGAAGGGCCGACGGTTCTCTACACGCCGAATCCGAATTACCACGGCATGGATACGTTCACGTTCAGCGCGACCGACGGCATTTATGAGAGCAACGACGCGGCCATCGAGTTGATGGTGAACGAGGTCGACGACGCGCCGATCGCGGCCAATTCTAGCCGCTCGACGCTTGAGGATACGCCAATTACGTTCGGCCTAAGCGCGACGGACGTAGAAGGGCAGTCGCTGACGTTCTCGATTGTGACGCCGCCCTCGAACGGGTCGGCTGTCGTAAATGGGAACGGGCCTTCGGTTACGTATAGTCCGGACTTGAATTTCAACGGAACGGATTCGTTCACGTTCAGGGCGAACGATGGCACGAACGATAGCAATATGGCGACGGTGACATTGACGGTCGAGCCCGTGAATGACGCGCCTATCGCGATGAATCGGATGCGGAACGCCGTCGAAGATATGCCGGTGACATTCAATTTGGCCGCAGTAGATGTCGACGGCGATCCGCTCGTATTCAGTATTGCGAGCGGCCCGTCGAACGGGACGGCCAGCATTGAGGGAAATGGTCCGTCGCTCACCTACACGCCCGCCGCGGCATTTAGCGGCGTCGATACCTTCACGTTCCGCGCACACGATGGGACCGTCTTCAGCAACACGGCGACCGTTACGGTAAACCTGTCCGGAACCAATGACGCGCCCGTGGCTGTCAGCGCGAATCGAGCGACGGACGAGGACACGGCGACGACGTTCGATTTGACTGCTAGCGACGAAGACGGCGATCTGTTGACGTTTGTAATCATTTCGGAGCCATCGAACGGCACCGCGACGATGGAAGGCGAAGCACCGTCGGTTACGTACACGCCGAATGAGAATTTCAACGGCGCGGACTCGTTTACTTTTGCGGTGAGCGACGGGATTCACGAGAGCGAAGCGGCCACGATTTCAATGACGGTTCGCGCGGTGAACGACGCGCCGGTGGCGACGGGCGGCACGGAATCGACGGGTGAGAACGCGCCGTTGACGATTGAGCTTTCGGCGACTGACATCGACAGCGGCTCGTTGATTTTCCGCGTGACTGGAACGCCAGAGAACGGATCGATTGACGTCGACGGCGATGGCCCCTCGGCGACGTATACGCCCGCGCCAGGTTTTAGCGGATTGGACACGTTCCGATTCGTCGCGAACGACGGTGTATTGGATAGCAACGAGGCGACGGTCAACGTTCTCGTGGCCATTGTGGACAATCCGCCGGTTCCGATTGATCTCGACGTTGTAACGGATGAAGACGTGGCGGTTACGATCGAGCTTGACGCGGCGGACGAAAACGCGATCGAGAATCTGAGTTTTACGATCGTCTCGCCGCCGATACATGGGAATTTGGGCGAACTCGTTGGGAATGTCCTGGAGTATTCGCCGGATCCGAATTTTAACGGCAGCGATTCTTTCACGTTCTCGGTGAACGACGGATTGCAAGACGGCGAGACGGTCGGGACGGTGTCGATTGCGGTCAACCCGCTGAACGATTTGCCGGAAGTGAGCGCGGCGCCGGTTTCGACGCCGGAAGGCACGCCGGTCACGATTACGCTGAGCGGTTTCGATGTCGACGGGGATTCGATTAACTTCGCAGTCGTTTCGCCGCCCTCTAACGGTAACTTGGGCCCGATTACGGGTAGCACGGTCGAATACACGCCGAATGCGGGCTACTTCGGCGCGGATAGCTTCACGTTTGTTGGGAACGATGGCATGGCAGATAGCGCGCCGGCGGTCGTGACGATCGAAGTAATTGAGATTCCGGACGCGTGCGCGCTGCAGGTGTCAGATGTAATGGGTGTGCCCGGTGACGTGGTTGTCGTGGAGATTAGCGCCGTCGCGTCCACTGAGATTGCATCGTTCGGCGCGCAACTGGTTTTCGATCCCGCCGTGCTCGAATTCAACGGCGTCGCATCCGCGGGGACGTTGACGGGAGATTTCGATTTGCTCGACGCATTCGAATCGGAACCGGGCGTTCTTTCGCTAGCGGGCCTGAGCGCGTCCGGGTCCGTGCCCTCGGGTTCCAATGGGTCGTTGATGCTACTCGAATTCTCGGTGCTCGAATGTCCGGCTACCGTCGAAGAAGGAGAAAGCGCAGCTTCGGAATTGATCCTGATCGAGCCGGTCGACGACATCGCGGGATGCGCCATCGACGACGGAATATTCTTCT
>JBGTJY010000993.1:0-3542 GCA_041744855.1 Candidatus Hydrogenedentales bacterium | reverse complement strand
AGCGACACCGCGTTCCACGTCGCGCGGAGGAGTCTGTACGCGGCGGAGCTTGGCCGCGCGGCGGGTCTCGGCGAGCCCGAATGCCAGTTGCTCCTGAGCGCGAGCGCGCTGCACGACATCGGCAAAATTGGCGTCTCGGACAGCATCCTCCTCAAACCGGGAATGCATAGCGACGAAGAGACGCGCACGATGCGCAGCCACGTGGAAATGGGCGTCGAGATTCTGCGCGGCAGCGAGCACGAGCTGTTGCAATGGGCCGAAGTCATCGCGCGCACGCACCACGAGCGCTACGACGGCAGCGGCTATCCGATGGGACTAGCCGGCGAGAACATTCCCCTCATCGGGCGCATCGTGGCGATCTGCGATGTGTTCGACGCGCTCACCACACCGCGCCCGTACAAGCACGCCTGGCCGTTCGAGGCCGCGGTAAACGAAATTCGCCAAGGCGCCGGGACACACTTCGATCCGCGCCTCGTCGAGCTGTTCATGGAAATCCTTCCGCGCATGCAAATGATCCAAAGCAGCTACGCGGCGGCACTCAGCGAGATTTACGCCTGATCGTTCGCGCTATCCGGACGCGGCCGCAGTAGCGGACGAGCGCGTCCCTCCCGGTTGGGCCAGGAGCACCACCACGCGCGGGCGCATGCGCTTCTTGGTCGAATTCCCTTCATCGTCGCCGTGCGAACGGACTTCGGCGACAAATCCGTACGGGTTATCGGGATGGTAGTCGACGCTCGTCGAGTGGAAGCCTTTGCAAAACCGCTGCAGGACGGCGCCGATTTCGCCGATGGAGCATTCCTGCGTGCTCGGACGACTCTTGTCGACGAGAATGACCTCGGCGATGGCGTCGGGAAAGTCGGACTTGAGCCCGCTCGCCAAGTAGGAAATGGCCTTGTCGGTCTCGCGGAATTTTTCAGCCATGGCGCCGCCTCCGATCGCGTCCGAAAGCGAATTTAGTATAACACGTCACTGGGCGGGGTGCGCGGAAACATCCCCCTAAATCCCCCTTCAAAGGGGGACTTTCTTGCGGGGTTCATTGTAGAAGCCCCGCATGGATCCGAGGTTCCTCCTCACCACCAGAGGCACAACAAGTCCCCCTTTGAAGGGGCAGGCTTTTCTGGGAAGAACCGGGGGGATGTTGCACTTGCGAACCTTGCACCACTCGTCATTCGATTGGGATACTTCCAGGGGCTTCTAACAAAGCCCGAGATTGCCACGGCCGCGCGCAACGCTTTAAGGCGCGCGGCCTCGCAATGACGTTTTATGTGAGGTTTTCTCTTGTAATAAATTCGGAGCCGTTGTTGTGAAAATATTGTGTCGTTATTCAGTATCGCTGTTCGCCTTGGGTTATTTCAGTATCGGCGCGTTTGCAGGCGCCGTACAGGGCACGATCACGTTCCAGGGCGAAGTCCCCGAGATGCCCGTCATCGATATGGACGTCGATCCGGTCTGCGCCACGCATCACTCCGAGCCCGTGCGCGCGGAGGCGCTGGTGCTCGGCGAGGGCTTGACGATGGCGAACGTCCTCGTGCAGATCACCGAGGGCCGGCCCACGGCGGCACATCCTGCACCGACGGAGCCGGTAGTATTGACGCAACAGGGCTGCCAGTATAGCCCGCATGTGTTCGTCGTGCGCAAGGGACAGGCGCTCAAGGTCCTGAATCCGGACGGCACGCTGCACAACATTCACGGCCTGGCGAAGGTCAATCCGGAATTCAACAAGACGATGATCAAATCGATTACGGAGATATCGATCGATCTGCCGAAGACCGAGGCGCCCTTCATGCTGAAGTGCCAGGTGCACCCCTGGATGACGGCGTACTGCGCTGTGCTCGATCATCCGTTCTACGCCGTGACGGGAACGGACGGACGCTTCGAAATTGGGGATCTGCCGCCGGGCGATTACACGGTCGAGGCATGGCACGAGCGCCTCGGCAAGCAGACCGCGCAGATCAAAATCTCCGGCGCGGATGAGACGGCCACGCAAGACTTCACGTTCGAAAGAAAAAAGCGCTGAGATCGTCAGCGTTTACAAAGTCGTGTCGGGTCGCGGGTAGGGGCGGCGATGTTAACTGCCGATCCCGAGCACGAGGACCAGCCGAATCGTCATCAGCCAGGTCTGCACTTCCGCGGGTGTGACACCGCCCAGGCGGACGACGATCTCCCCTTCATTCGCGCCGTTTGCGAAGGAAAGCAGGTCGACCATTCCCTGGACCTCGAGCGTGAAGGGGTCGGGAAGCCCATCGGGATCGGACGCTGCGACGATCGTGATTGCCTCGCTGTCCGGTTCGCCTTCGGGCACGAATACGATCTCGATGTCGGTCAGAAAGTCGAACGAACTGCCTTCGTTCGCTTCGAAGAGGAATTCGTCGAGTAGAACGGCATTGAGCGAGACGGCCGAAGCGATTCCACCGGCCGCGTCGAGCGCCTCTTCGATGAACGCTTCGATATCGATGTCAGCCGTCGGGAAACGGATTTCGGTATCGTCGAAATCTTCACCGGTGACCGTGCCGATGATCGCGGGATCGAGCGAACCCTCGATGTCCGGAATTTCCACGGGCAATTGGATGCACCCGATTCCGCCGACGGCCACGAACAGGAGCGTCGCCGCGGATCGAAACAATAAACTCTTGCGCATGAGACATTTCCCCTACTTGCATTGGTGTGGCCACAAACCTCAGCGGCGCCCCTACGAGGAGTATACCAGCTTCGTTCTATTTCGATTCCCCTCGCCTCGTCCGGCCACGTGATGAAGCGTCGACGCTGGCAATAATTTGCCGCACGATCTCGGCGGCGGCATGGGGATGCGCCAATCGGGCGGCGGCCTCCCCCATTGCGCTTAGCCGGGCCGAATCCTTCAACAGATCGCGCAAGGTGGCGATCATGCGCGCGGCGGTCCAATCGGAATCCGCAAACACCATCGCCGCGCCGGCCTCTTTGAATGCGCGCGCGTTCTCGTCTTGATGCGCGTCCGTCGCGTAGGGATAGGGCACGAGGATCGAGGGCTTTCCCATCGCGGCGATTTCGGCCGTGGTCGATGCGCCTGCGCGACTGACGATTAGCGATGCCGCTGCACACGCGCCGACCATGTCGTCCAGATAATCATAAAAAAGAACTTTGACTTTTGACGACTCGGCTGCGGCTTGCCATTTTTCCGCGTCGGTTTTTCCAGCTGTCCAGATGAATTGCGCCTCGCTTGGACTCATCGATGCGAGCGTGCCGGCGAGTGCTTCGTTCAACGTGCGTGCGCCCTGGCTGCCGCCGCTGACGAGTACGACGGGGATCGCGGGGTCGAGTCCGAATTTCGCGCAGGCTTCGTCGCGGCTCGGCGGCGCAATGAATCCCTCGCGCACCGGATTGCCCACGAGGACCGCGCGATCTTTCGGGAAGGCGCCGCTCGTGTTTGGAAAGCTGAGCAGGATGCGCGACGCGCGCCGTGCCAACAAGCGATTGGCCATGCCGAGCCGTTTGTTCTGCTCGTGAATGACCGTTGGGATTCTGAGAAGTTGCGCGGCGAGCGTGATGGGCACCGAGACGAAGCC
>JBGTJY010000992.1:0-16939 GCA_041744855.1 Candidatus Hydrogenedentales bacterium | reverse complement strand
CGCGACAGCCGATTCCGGGAATCGTCGCGCCAGTTCGGCGACAGCATCGCGTTGGGCCCGGGCCATGGCGAAGTCGCCCCAAGTCACGATCATCGCGAGCGCCCCGGCGATCGCGCACGTCGTAGCGACCCGGGGTAACGTCGCGATATCCAGCCGCCGTGCCGCGAGTATCCCCGCGGCGGGAGCAGCGGCCAACAAGGTGCGGCCGTTGATGGTCCAGTTGACGGCGCCGGTGAAGACGACGATTCCGATGACCCAGAGGGCCAGCAGGAGCGAAATCGGATCGCGTCTATCGACGAAGTCGCGCACAGCGATGTAGGCGACAAAAACTCCCGCCGCAATCCAGACCGCCGCCTGAAGAGCGACTCCCGGGTTTTCAGACGTAACGATACGGGTGTCTAAGCGGCCAAGTCCGGTCAAGAGGGCGATGGCGAGCACGAACGTCGAAGCGAGCACAAGCAGATCGATCCGCTTGCCGCCGACGATCCCCCCAATGAGTACCGGCGCGAAGCAGCCGCCGGTAAACGCAAGCGTGACGAGCGCGCGCATGAGCGGGCCCGAACCCGCGTCCGCCTCGGCAACGTGTTCGCTCGAAAAGCCGGCTGCTCCGATGATCATGCTGCGGCCGAAGAGCTCGATCGTGAGGAAGTGATACGCCGCCACGGCGGCAATCGGGAAGAGGAGCAGCGCGAGCTTCGGTGTGAATTTTCGCTCGACGGCTAAGGTGTAGGCCGCGAGTAGGGGCACGAGCGTGATCGCCATGTATTTCACGAGAAATCCAGCGACGATCAAAACGATAGCGGCTGCGAGGAAGCGGCGCCGATTCTGCTCCATGCCCCGGAGCCACAAGACGATGCTCCAAACATACAGCGCGAGCATGAGCGTATCGCTCATGACGTTCGTGCTCGAGACTAAAAACGCGGGGCAGGTAACCATGAGCGCGACAGCAACGAGCGGCCGTGCGCAGCAACGCCGAGCGAGCACGAACGTACCGACGCTCGCGGCGGCCGCGGGGATGAGAAATACCGTATGCAGCGCGATTTCGCTCCAGCCGACCACGAACGCGGCGAGCGCGATGAAGTAGCCAGCCCCGGGCGGATTCATCGTGACTTCGTACATCGGTTGCGGCGATTGGTGCCAATTCACATCGAAACTGAAAAAGTGAATGGGGTCTTGTTGGAGATGCTTGGCGAGCCATAGGAACAGCGGATCGTCGATGTGAAATGGCTTGCCGATAAACGGCAACAACAGCGCGACCGGCAATAGCGCGGCAACGAGGTAGTCGCGGGTTGTCGCGGGCGCGCGGTCCACGGGATTACCGCGGCTCGATGCGAAGGTAGTAGTAGCGCTCGTCTGGAACCCTCCCGAACGCATACGGCAGCGGACCCCAGACGCTCGAGTAGAATCCGGCGCCGAGACTGCGGTCCATCGTCGTGAGCCAGCGGCCGGCGGGGATGTTGTCCGTTTTGTATCGCTGAGCGAGTTCGGGAGGCAGCGGATAAACGAAGTTGTTGGACGACTGAATGACCGTGTCGCCCACGCGCAAACTCGGCAACTTCGTGTCGAAGGGTTGCGCGCCGGCTTGCTCGAAGTACCATCGGGAACCCCAGTCGCCTTGAATCCAAATGTTGGCTGGCGCGGCGGACGCATCGTCTGCGAAATTCGCGCCGGCCGTTTTACCCGCGCGTGCAAGTTGCACGTCGCTCCAGAGCACAGCGAGAGCGATCAACGCGGAAGCAGAGACCGGCACGATGAGCAAGGGCGATCGCCAGGAGACGTTTGCGCCGATGTTCCGTGCGAGCAGGATGCCGACTGCAGGCGCCATGGGGAGCATCGTGCGGCCATTGACGGTCCAATTGATAAAGGTCGAGAAGACGAAGAAGCCAAAAATCCACAGCGCGAGCAGGGTGGATTCGGGATCGCGATTTCGCCAAATCTCGCACGTGGCGAGCGCAAGCGCAGCGAAACCCGCGCTCGAAAAAAGCGCAAGTTGAATATGGAAAGCGGTTGCGGGCGTATAAGCCGGATGAATCAAGGACTGCGCGAAATCGTTGCCGAAGGTAAACAGCGCAAGGAGACTGGTTAGCGGAATCGCGAGCACGACGAGCGCGTGTTTCGGCTGCCAGAGCAAGGGCAATAGAAAAAGAGACGCGATGTAGCAACCGCCGAGGAAGGAGAGACCGATTGTAAAGCGCGCGCCCGGTGGAATCGCGCGCCCGGGTTCATCGAACCCAGCGGCGAATGAGGCCGCGCCTGCGAACGGATTCATTCCGTATAGCCGGTAGTACCAAAATTGATACGCCCCGACGATGAATACCGGGACGAGAAGTGTCGGAGCCCACGATTTGAGTGGACGGCGTTTCATTAGCGCATACGCGATGAACAACGGCAGAAAACTGATTGCGAGATACTTCGTCAGGATTGCGAGGGACGCCAACGTCATCGCGATGAACAGCATCGACGCCTTGGCGCGATCGAGCCCGCGTAGCCAGTAGATTGCCGCCCACACGGCGAGCGCGAGCGTGAGCGTGTCACTCATAACGTTCGAACTCGAGACGAGCGTGACGGGCGCGAGCATCGCCAGGACAGTTGCGAGCGCTGGACGAGTGCAGAGCTGTTCGGCGAGGCGATAGACGCCGACGCTCAATGCCAGGAGGGGCAGCAAGAAGATCGCGTGTAGCGCGATTTCGCTCCAGCCGACTAACGCTGCCGCGAGCGCGATGAAATACGAAACCCCCGGGGGATTTTTGTTGATCTCGTACATCGGCGCGTCGGACAACGACCAATTCTTCACGAATCCGTAGAAGTCGAGCGGATGTTGTTGAATTTGTTGCGCGACCCAGAGGTAAACGGGATCGTCAATGTGAAACGGCTTGTCAAGGAACGGGAGTAGACAAAGGACGGGCGCGAGAATCGCGAGCCACGCGGACAACGAAATCGCAGCGCGATCCGGGCACGCTGTGACTTCGGGGTGGTTTCTAGTTTGAAGGATTCGATTCATCGGCGACTACTCGGTACAACGTGAAGGTCCAAGCGTCGGGCGCGGCAAAGACAAATGGAAGCGGTCCCCATTGATGCGAGTAAAACCCGGCGCCGTGTTGCGTATCGATGAGCGCGAGAGGGATCGACGCGGGCGTTGAAACCGACGATTCTTGCTGAAGTTTCAGACAGAGTTGCGCGAGCTGTGGCTCGTGTGCCTCGGGCGCCGCGATGAGCGTGTCGCGGGGGAGCGACGTGCGACCTGCGAGGACAGATTCGACGTCGAGACTGCGCCAGCCGTCGCGTTGGAGGTAATAGTGAAAGCCCCAATGTCCGAGGAAGTAACGATTCGGTGCGGCGGCGGACGCGTCGGCGAAAGTCTGGGCCGCTTGCTTGTGCGCGCGGGCGAATGCGGCGTCGGTGCTGGCGAGTGCGAGGGAGAGGATGGCGCTGGCGGCAACGATCGCGGCGGCGAATCGAGGACGGCGTGGGCTTGGGCGACGGGGGGAGATTCCTGCCTTCGCAGGAATGACGGTGTGGGCGGAAATGACGGTGTGGGCGGGAATGACGGTTTGGACGGGAATGACGGTTTGGACGGGAAAGACGGTTCGAGTGTAGCTACGAACGGCGACGATTGCGAGCGCGGGTGTAAGGGGGAGCAGCGTGCGCGCGTTGATGAGGTGGTTGAAGAATGCGGTGAATACGAGTGCGCCCGCGATCCAGGTCAGCAGGAGCAACGATTCAGCGTCGCGCTTGCGCGCCGTGTCGCACAACGTCATCGTTAGGGCGGCGATGCCTAACGACGCAGCGATCGTTGCTTGCAATCGGTAGAGCGCCGGCTGTGCGAAGTTGGCAGGATCGTAGTACGCGAGGCGATCGGCTGCGAAGATGAAAATCCCGATCGCGACTGTGCAGACTGCCCAGACAATGGTCCATCGACGCGGCAACGCGATTAGCCCCATGATCGCAATTGGTACCATACACGCGCCCGTGAACGTCAGGGTCATGAAGATGCGATTCCATGCCGCCGAAAGCGTGTGCAGTTGCGTTGCGCCGGCCGAGTACTGCGATGCCGCTGTGAGATGCCCGCTTCCGTAGAGGCGCCAGGTCCATAACTCGTACAACGCGAGCGCTGCAATCGGAACCAGGAGATGCAGGCACCACAAGCCGAGACGGCGATTGCGCGCGAAGGCATAGTACGCGAGGAGCGGGACGGCAGTGATACCGTAAAATTTGAACAGGGCGGATGCCGCCATACACGCGGCGGCGGCGAATAGGAGCTTGTGATTGTTCGTCTCGAAGCCGCGAATCCAGAAGTACGCCGACCACACATAGGCCGCAACCATCGGCACATCGGACATGATCGTTGTGGCCGAAACGAAAAAAACCGGCGTCACGATCGTCAGGAGCGCCGCGAGCAGTGGACGCGTGCAGAGTCTCGCGGCGAGCAGGTAGACGCCGAGACCCGTCAACCCTGCAATGAGGAACATGACGCCGTGCATCGACGGCTCGCTCCATCCGAATAGCACGCCCGCGGCGGCGAGCAAGTAGGAGAGTCCCGGCGGATTGTTGTTTGCAAGATAGACCGGCTCGGTCCGTTCCATCCAATTGACGTTGAATCCGAAAAAATCGAGCGGATGCGCGGCGATTTGTTGCGCGACCCAGACGAACAGCGGATCGTCGATGTGGAACGGCTTCGCGACGAACGGAAGCAGCAAGGCGACAGGCGCGACAAATGCAATGAGCGGCCCGCGCCACGCGTCAGCGCGCAGTGGCGTTGCGGCGTTCTTCTCCCGGTGGCGGGAGGTTGCGGAAATCCCCCAGTTCATAGACGGCGTATATCTCCTCCGGCACGTCGCCAAACGCGTACGGCAGAGGCCCCCACAAATGTGCGTAAAATCCCGCGCCTACATAAGGGTGCATCGTTGTCACCCAAGACGCCGCAGGGGTATTGTACCGCAAATCTCTCCAGGCGCGTGCCACGTCGTAATTGAATTCCGATACGGTCGGTCCATTCTCGGAGACGACAATGCGATCGCCGCCGAGCAGGCGCAGACCGAGCGGGTCCCAGCCCGCGATGCCCTCCTGGTCCATGTAATACTGAAAGCCCCAGTGACCCTTGTAGTAGTACGTGCCGGGATGGGCCAGGTCGTCACGGCGGAATTTTGCGGCGGCGCGTCGTTGCGCCTCGGCGAGGTAGAAATCGCCCCACGCAACGCAGAACGACAGCGCGATGCTGAGCGCGAATGGGAGGGCGGTTTTCCAGTGCAGGCGTCCAGGCGTGACACCGCGTCGATCGAGCCGCCGCGCGACGAGAATAGCCACCGCGGGGGCCATGGGCAGAATCGTTCGCGCCGTAACGCTCCAATTCAGAAACGCGGAAAAACACAACGTCCCTACAATCCAACACAAAATCAAAATCGATTCCGCGCTCCGAGACTTCCATGCATCGAGAATGGCGAGTGCAAGAATTTGAAGGCCCGCGACAATAAAAATACCCGCATGGACGGCCACGGGCCAGTTGAAGTGATAAATACCGTAGTTGCCGATCGTGCCCGTAAAGACCACGAACACGCATGCAAGTATGGTCGACCAATAAAGCCAAAAAGCTATTCTTCCGTCCCACAATAGAGGAGTCAAAAAAAGCAACCCGGCAAAGCATCCGCCGAGAAAAATAAGCCCGATTTCCGCTTTGAAATACAGCGGTACATTTGTTTCCACCAACGAGTATTTCAAGGCATATCCCGCGGCATTCGAAAAGAGATTGACACCGTACAGGCGATACGTGAGTAATTGGTAAATGGCCAACACGAATACCGGTATGAGCGCGTAGAGCATCCACCATCCCGCTCGCCGGCGTTTCATCAATGTGTAGGCCCCCAACAAAAGCACCGCCGTGAGGCCGAAATACTTGTGCAACATGGCGAGGCTCAAGCACACCATCGACATCGTGAGGAGTACGGCATTGTTATTTCGCTCGCCGCGCACCCAAAGATAAACTGCCCACACGTACCAGGCGCTCATCGGAATGTCGCTCATCACGCTGGTGCTCGAGACGAACACGACAGGCGACGAAACAGCCGCGAGAACCGCCACGAAAGGGCGGGCGGAAAATTCGCGCGCAAGGAGATATGTGCCGAGACTGAGCGCACCCGCGAACAGGAGCATGGACAGGTGCAGGGCGGTCTCACTCCATCCGAAAAGAACGCCGACAAACGCGAGATAATATGAAACACCAGGCGGATTTTGATTGAATTCGTAGACGTAAGTCGCTGTGCCGTCCCAATTCATCTGGAATCCGTAGAAATCGAGGGGATGCTCCGCGATTTGTTGCGCCACCCAAACGTAGACCGTGTCGTCAATGTTAAAGGCCTTGTTCGCGAACGGGAGGAGAATAACGATCGGAAGCAAAAAAGATGCTACGGCGCCAATCAGAATGCGGCGGCGGTCCGAGGATTCCGGTTGAGCGGCTGAGTTCGACGTCATTCGGGCTTCGCCCTGAAACTGCGGGGGGGTTCATAAAACTCGATTGGGACAGATATGCCTCGCCCACCGAGTCCCTCGTAGTCGCCGAGTTCGTAGACGGCATACTCCTCAAGGGGCAGCTTGCCGAAGGCAAACGGTAGCGCCCCGAAAAAGTGCGAATAGAATCCGGCCCCGGCCCGGGCGTGATTGGTAGCGATCCACCGGCTTGCGGCAAGTTCGAGGCTCAAATGTTTGTAGGCGCGCGCCACGGCGGGATTGAACTTGCCAAAAATGACATTGTTGACCGCGACGACAATGCGATCGCCGTCACCCATGTCTACTCCCTGAGGATTGAATGGCGCGATGCCATTGGTCTCCATGTAATACTGAAATCCCCAGTTGCCTTTGAAGTAATAATTGCGGCCCGACTCTTTCTGATCGGCAACGAATTTTTCGGCGGCCGTTTTTGCAGACGCGGCGTGCCGAAAATCAGCCCAGAGTACGCATGCCGCGAGCGCCAATGCCCCGGCCAACGCGGGGGCCAAAGTAGTCCATTTCGGAATCGTCGAGTCGGCGTAGCGTGCATCGAGTTGGCGCACCGCAAGGATCGCCGCGGGCGCGATGAGCGGTAGGATGGTGCGCACGTTGATGGTCCAATTGATGAAAACGGAAAAGATCAGCGTACCCAGCAGCCATAGCACGAGCAACGCCGAGTGCGCGTCTCGATTTCTACGCAAGTCCGTTATAGCGAGCGCGAGCACGACAAGGCCCGCAGCGATCATCGCGGCGTATTGCACCGAGTAGAGGGCGATATTCGTTCGGGGGACTCGACCCGGGAAGTGCCCTATTGCGTTCAGCGCAAGGATGCCGGCGAACGCGGCGCTCACGAGCGCGATGCCGAATAGGACGCCGCGCCGTCCCCAGAGCCACGGCGCGATGAAGGCGAGCGAGCTGACGGTACCGCCGGCGAATGCGAGACCGACGATCGGCTTGGCCCACGATGGAAAGCGTTCGGGATTCCAACCGAGATCGAGCGCGAAATCCGCCGCGCCGCCGAGAAGATTCGTGCCGTAGAGTCGCGCCGCGTAGGCCTGATACGCGACGACCATCGCGATTGGTATCGCGAACAGTACAAGCGCGGGATCGAGCTTGCGTTGCTTCGCGAGCGTGTACGCCGCGAGCAGCGGAAACGCGGTGAGGCCGAAATATTTGGTCAACGTCGAGAGACCGATCAGTAGCGCCGCCGTCACAAGCAGCACGTAGTTTCGTCTATCGAGTCCTTCGAGCCAAAGCCATATCGCCCAGACGTAGAGCGTCAGCATGGGAATGTCGCTCATCACGGTGTTACTGGAGACGAGAAATCCCGGTGTGAGGACCGCCAAGACGGTGGCGAGCAGCGGGCGGCGGCACGCGCGGCGCGCGATGAGATAGATGCCGGTGCTCAACGTGCCTGCGCATAGCGCGATTACGAGGTGATGAATCCATTCGCGCCAGCCGAACAACGCAGCCACGCCCGCAATGAGATACGACACGCCCGGCGGATTCTTGTTCGATTCGTACGCCGGGCCGTGCAGCAAACCCCAACTGATATCGAAGCCGTAAAAATCGGAGGGGTGCTCAAGAATTTGCCGCGCGACGGATAGATAAAAGGTGTCGTCGATGTGATAGGCCTGGCCCAGGAACGGCGCGAGGCAGACTACTGGCAGCAAAAACGCTACGGCGAGATCGCGCTTGATCGGCGCACTTTCAAGCGCGCTGGACATGCTGCAGAAGCGCCAACGGATGCATGACCGGCAGGCCCGTGCCCTCGGCGAGTTGTATCGCGCATACGCTGCTTTCGGTGAGGATGGTATCCACGCCGGATTCGCGAAACGCGTCGAACAGGTATTTGCCGACTGCCATGGATAAATCGTAACCGACGGGACCCGCCTTCAATCCGAATGTGCCGCCCATGCCGCAACAGGTGCCGGTTTCGACGAGCTTTACTTCCGCGCCGAGACGCCGCAGCCAATTCATCGCCCCCGCTCCCGAGCCGAGGGGACGTTGGTGGCAGGAGCAATGAAAGCCGAACGTGCGCCCCGCGAGCGGTTGTTCGACGGATTTGGGCTCGATGTCGAGGAGAAAGTGGAACAACTCGACTGTGTTTTCAGCGACAACAACCGCACTCGGATCGTTGTCGAGCAGTGTCAGATACGAATGCGAAAGCGCGTAGACGGCCGTTGGCTCTGGTGAAACGACGACGGCCCCTTCGCGGACGAGCGGCGCTAGACGCGCGACGTTGTAGCGCGCGACGTCGCGCGCGCGTTTGAGATTGCCATACGCGATGAACGGATAGCCGCTGGATTTCTGTTCCGGAAAAACGATGTTGCAGCCCGCGCGTTCGAGGCGTTCGATGGCGGCCATTCCCAACGCGGGGTTGTTGTAGTTGGCGTAAACATCCGCGAAAAACACGACACGGCGTTCAGCATTTACTGTCGACGCGCGGCGACGTCGCTTCATGCGCTTTCCGAGAGTCGCCCGATCAAACGGCGGCAGCGCGCGGTGTCGATCGATCCCCAGGAAGGTTTCCATCGCGCGGCGAACGAGCGGATTGCGCAACGCCCAATTCGAGAGGGGTGCCGTAGCGCTGCCGAGCGCCGCGAGCGAGTCTGCCGCCATCATGACGCGATTGACGAGCGGTTGCGCGGCGCCGTTTGACACGGCGCGATCTTTCACCTCCGCGATCATCATGGGGATATCGATATCCGCCGGGCAGATTTCCTTGCACAGGCCGCACGAGATGCAGAGCGGCGCGAAGTGCGCGGCGCGATCGAGTCCGTGACACTGCGCCGTCCACGGAATACCAATCGGCCCCGGGTAAATGTAGCCGAACGTGTGCCCCCCCACGACGCCGTAAGTCGGGCAGACATTCATGCACGCGCCGCATCGGATGCAGTGCAGAGCCTCGGTCATTTGCGGGTCGGCGCGCATTTCGCGTCGGCCATTGTCGAGGATAATGATGTGCGATTCGCGCGGTTCGCCGTCCGCGCCGGGCGGTGACCCAGTGGTACCAAGCGGCGAACGTCCGGCCATCCAGGTGACGTACGTCGTCGGCAACTGGCCAGAAGCGCTGACGGGATGCGCGAGGACCATCATGAGCGCTTCGTCGATCGTCTCGACGATTTTCTCGATGCCCATGACGCAGATGTGCGTTTTGCCGATGCTCGATACGAGGCGCGCGTTGCCCTCGTTGGTCTCGATGACGATGGCGCCGTTCTCGGCGATCCCGACGTTCGCGCCCGTCATGCCGATGTCCGTATTGAGGAAAATCGGCCGGAGATACTTGCGCACGACGCGCATGATCGAGGGAATGTCATCCGACACAGGCTCGCCCGTTTCGCGCGCAAATATTTTCGCCACGTCCTCGCGCGTCTTGTGCACCGAAGGAAACACGAGGTGGTAGGGCTTTTCGCCGACGAGTTGGATGATCAACTCGCCGAGGTCCGTCTCGACCACGCGATAGCCTGCGGCTTCGAGGGGGTAATTGATCTCGATTTCTTCCGTGGTGAGCGATTTCGATTTCGAAATAGTTTTCGCGCCGACTTCTTTGGCGACGCGCAACGAATAGGCAATCGCGTCCGCGGCATCCTTTGCGACGTGGACCTTCACGCCCCGCTTCTCGGCGTTGGCGATGAAACGCGCGAGGAGATCGTCCTGACACGCGATGCAACGCTCCTTGATCGCCTTCACTTCCGCGCGGAACGCCGCCCCGCCGGGCAGGCTCACCAGGCGATCGGCGCGCGTATCGCGGCCGCGTTTCATGCAACGAAAAAGCGAGTCCTGCTTGCGCGAATCGGCGATCGCTTCGGTGATCGCTTCATTGAGGGGGGGCGCAACGATCCCGGGAGAATCAGCCACGCGTGCCATTCCCGCTTGAGCCGCTGCCGCTCGTAGCGTTGTCGACGATAATCGCGTGCGCCTCTTCAGGCCCATGGACGCCCAACGTGAGAATCATTTCGATATCGCCGGTGCGGCTCGGGCCCGAGATGAAACTCACGGTGTTGTTTTCTGCGTGCTGCGCGAAGGACGCACGGAGTCTAGGCGCGGCGTCGATCAGGTTTTCGACCAAGTCGCTCGCGGCGACAATGCCGATGTAGGTGCGAGGAAGCGCAGACACCAGCCGAATCGCGTCGTCCGTCGCTTCTTCCACGAGCGTCCCTGTCTGTGCGATCCCATACGCGGCGAAGCCCACGCCGATTTGCACTGCATCGATCGCGCCCGGAAGACTAGCGGCGGAGTAGGGCGGCGAGAGGATCGTATCGATCGCGCCTTCCGTATTCTGGCGGAAGGTTTCATTGAATGTCCCCTGAAAATCACCGAGCGCGACGCAGCTTGCGCGTTTTTCGACGCAAATCGCCGCCGCACGGCCCGCGGCTTCCTCCCAATTCGACACGACATGCGTGATCCCGCGCACCGACTGAAAAGCGGCGATGAAGGTTTGTGTGCGTACGGAGGGCATGAGGTGAATGAAAGACGGGTTTGGCGGCTCATTGATACTGGCAGGAGTGGGGGAATGTCAAACATTGACCCCTGGTTTGCAGTTCCGCACGGGCGGCCGCGTTCAAAGATAGCCCCCCGCCATTTGTTCTGGCCCCCACCGCATAAATGCGGAACTCCGAACCTTGTGTTGCGCATCCGCCGTCGTTTGGGCATACTCAGCCGCGGATGGATTCGTTTGGGGCTGGGGCAAGGGAATGCTACTCGAGACGACGCGATTCGGGGCCGTCGAAATCGACGAGAACGCCGTCATCACGTTTACCCACCCCATCATCGGGTTTCAGGACTTCCGCCGCTTCGTGCTAATGCCCGTGTCGGAGGGGTCGCCGGTTGTCTGGCTGCAATCGACCGAATCCGGCGAACTCGCCTTTCTCCTGATGGACCCCCGTCAGGCGATCCCGAGCTACAAGGTACGACTCAGCGCGGACGAACTGGCCGAACTCGCGGTGACCGATGCCGATGAGCTGAGCGTTTACACGCTGGTGGTGGTGCCGCGCGATCGCACGCAAATCCGCACGAATCTAAAAGCGCCCATCCTTATTAATGCCAAGCACCGGCTCGGCAAACAGACGATCGTGGAACAGGGCGACTACCCCGTCCGGCACTACCTCGCCGATGAACGGCCGCTCGCCGATGAACGCCCGCTGGCCAATTCACGCCCACTTGCGGATGCACGCCCACTTGCCGAAGAAGTTACGCCGGTGGCGAAGGAGCTCTCCAATGCTCGTACTCACTCGTAAAGAAGATCAGAGCATCATGATTGGAGACGAGATCGAGGTGAAGCTGCTTGATATAAAAGAGAACCAAGTGAAGATTGGCGTTGTCGCTCCGAAAAACGTCGCGGTGCATAGAAAAGAAGTGTATTTGGCCATCCAAGCTGAAAATGCAGAAGCGGCCCAGTCGGCAGATTCTGAGGGACTCGATAAGTTGCTACCTCGGTGAGGAGCTTTACGGAAGGAACCTTAGCCCGATTGCGCGGGTTACAACCTTTGGACAGAGTTGTAAACTGTTGTTGCAATACGCTAGCTAGATTCTAAGTGTTTTCGCTTCAGTGACTTATGGTTGTTTCAATCCGAACTTAAGTTCGTGCTTGATCGGTTTCAGCCCCGCTGATATGATACGGCACTTTGTTTTCGCAAGTGTGGTCGCTCAAGGCTCAGACCTTGAGCGCTTGACTAGGTTCTAGAGGAGATTCGGTATTATGAGCTGGACAAAGCCCACCATGAAGGAAGTTTCGTTGAGCTTCGAGGTCACCTCGTACGTCAACACGGCCAAAGAAACGAAAACGTCCAAGTAAGTTCGGCGTCGAAGCAATCGCGCGCGACTAGCCGAGTGGACGGTGAATCCGGCGCGGTATGCGAATTCGGATTTTAGGGGCAGCGGCAGGCGGCGGTTTACCGCAGTGGAACTGCCGTTGCCCCAACTGTCTTTTGGCAAGACCTGGTGTTTCTGCGCGAAGTGGAGCGGGTTCAGTCTCACCGCGCACGCAATCCTCCCTCGCCGTCAGCGGGGATGGCGCTTCCTGGTTTCTCCTGAACGTTTCGCCGGACATCCGGCAACAGTTCGCGGCGTTCCCTGCGCTCTATGGCGCCGGCGATTCCCCGCGCGGCTCGGCGATCGCCGGGTGTCTCCTCACCGACGCCGAAATCGACCACACGACTGGACTCCTCCTTCTACGCGAAGGCACGGCAATCCCCATCTACAGCACCGCGCTCGTACGCGATTGGCTTGATCGCTACTACCCCATCCTGCCGATCCTGTCGTCGTTCGTGCCGCGCACTTGGCATGCGCTAACGCTCGGCCAACCCACCGCGCTCGATGCACGCCTCGAAGTGACCGCGTTTCCCCTCGACGCGCACCCGCCGAGATTCGTCACAGAGACCCCCAATGATCTCGCCGAATCCGTCGTGGGATTGATCATTCGCGACCAGCAATCCGGCGGCACGATGGTTTACGCGCCCGGTGTGGCGAAAGTCACCCCCGCGCTCGAATCCGCAGTCGCGGGCGCTGACGCCATATTCCTCGACGGCACCTTCTGGACCGAAGACGAAATGATCCGCCGCGGTCTGAGCGATCGCTACGCTGCGGACATGGGGCACATGCCAGTCAGCGGCGAATCGGGAAGCCTCGCGTGGTTCTCCGGGTTGGGCGCGGCGCACAAGGTTTACGTCCACATCAACAACACGAACCCCATGCTCGACACGTCCCGAGCGGAGTATGCTGAGGTGACGCGCAAGGGGGTTCGCATTGGCGAAGACGGCGACGAATTCGAAGTCTGAATTCCTTCGGGAATCGTGTAAGATCAAATCTAACCAGTCATTCTGAGCGCCCGCGAAGAATCTCGTTATGCCCTAGTGTCTTCGGTTACGCGAGATTCTTCGCTGGCGCTCAAATTGACTGGTTAACCTGCTTGTGTTTTACAGATCGTTCGAGACTTCGATGCAACCCTGGACCCCCGACGAATTCACCGATCAGTTGCGCACGGTCGGACGCGAGCAGTATCACGATACGCATCCGTTCCACGAGTGGATGAACGCCGGGAAACTCACGCCGGAACAACTCCGCACGTGGGTCATCAACCGGCTCTATTACCAAATCAACATTCCAGTCAAAGACGCGATCATTCTTTCGCGGTGTCCGATACGCGCGATTCGCCAGGTCTGGGTTCAGCGCATCGTCGATCACGACGGTACGGCCGACGCGCCCGGAGGCATCGAAAAATGGCTACGCCTCGGCGAGGGCATGGGCTTCAATCGCGAGGAATTGCTCGGCGCGCGGCTGTTGCCCGGCGTACGCTATTCCGTCGATGCCTACGTCGAGTTCGTGCGCACGAAGCCGTGGATCGAAGCGATCGCGTCGTCGTTGACCGAACTCTTCGCGCCGAAGCTGATGAAGGCGCGGCTCGAGGCATTCGAGAAACATTACACGTGGATCGACACCGAGGCGCTCGCCTATTTTCGCGGACGGCTCACGCAAGCAAAAAAGGATAGCGACCACGGCCTCTCCGTCGTGCTCGAATATTGCACGACGCGCGAGATGCAGCAGAAGGCCATCGACGCCGTGTCGTTCAAGTGCGACTTGCTCTGGGCGCAGCTCGACGCGATTTACTACCACTGCGTGTCACCCACGCGCGGAACGGCCGAATGACGCCCGTCACGCACCCAAAGCTTGTGCATTATGCACGCTATCGCTGGGACAAAATCCGCGAGCAACATCAGCTTGTGTATCCCGAAGGCGTGATGGAATTGAACGCGCCCGGTGCGGAGATTTTGCATTTGTGCGACGGTCGTTCGTGTGACGAAATCATCGCGACGCTCAAGTCAAAGTTCGAGGGCGCGGAAGTTGCCGAAGACGTGCACGCCTTTGTCGACGAACTCGCGCGCAAGGGACTCCTCAAGGAAAGCGCATGACGGCCGCAGCGAAGACACGCCCGATGTCGCTCCTCGCCGAGGTGACGTTTCGCTGTCCGCTGAAATGCCCCTATTGCAGCAATCCGTTGCATATGAATCGCTACCGCGAAGAACTCGACACCGAGACGTGGCTGCGCGTGTTGCGCGAGGCGGCGGAACTCGGCGTGATCCAAGTGCATTTCTCCGGCGGCGAACCGCTCGTGCGGCGCGACCTCGTCGAACTCGTCCGCGAGGCCCGCGTGCTCGATCTCTATTCGGACCTGAGCACCGGCGCGACCGTTGCCACGCCGCAGAAATGGGACGCGCTTAAGGAGGCCGGACTCGACGCCGTCCAAGTCAGCGTTCTCGACTCGCGCGCGGAATCGAACGACCGTCTCGCGGGCGCGCCGAGTTTCACGGCGAAGCGCGAGGCAGTCGCCTACGCCAAGTCGCTCGGCTTTCCAATCACGCTCAACGTGGTGCTGCATCGGCAAAACTTGGACCGGCTCCAAGAGATCATAGCGATGGCGCGCGAATGGGACGTCGAAAAGATCGAACTTGCGCATGTGCAGTACACCGGATGGGCGTACCTCAATCGGGCCGCGTTGTTGCCGACGCGTGCGCAACTCGACCGCGCGCTGGAAATCGTCGAAGCAGCGGAAACTGAATACGAAGGCGAGATGCGCATCCTGCACGTCCTGCCGGATTATTATCAGCAATATCCTAAGCCCTGCCTCAACGGTTGGGGCACAACGTTCTTGACGGTCGCGCCTGATGGCGCCGCGTTACCATGCCAGACCGCGCGCGAAATACCGGGTCTCGAATTTCCGAATGTGCGTGATGCGCCGCTCGACGAAATCTGGTGGAACTCGCCGATCTTCAATCGATTCCGCGGCACGGATTGGTTGCCGGAACCGTGCCGGTCGTGCGAGCGCAAGGAGATCGATTTCGGCGGTTGCCGGTGTCAGGCCTTCTTGCTCGGGGGCGATGCGGCGCTCCCAGATCCCGTGTGTCACAAGTCGCCGATGCGCCACTTGATTGATGCCGCACTCGAAGACGCGAATCGGCCCGCGCCGGAATTCGAGTACCGCGTGATGCGGGGCTGATTAACGATGGACTATTTAGCGCATTACGCCGACGCACTGGACGACCTCGCGCGCGCGGGCCGTTTGCGATCGCTGAGTCCGCTCGAACACGTTGGCGGGCGCTTCGAAATCAATGGCGACACGTTCCGTAACTTTTCCTCGAACGACTATTTGAATCTTGCGTCCGACCCGCGCCTAAAGCGCGCCGCGTGCGACGCAGTCGATCGCTACGGCACGGGCGCAACGGCCTCGCGCCTCATGGCCGGCAATCTCGATCTGCACGAATCGCTCGAACGCGCGCTCGCGGAACTGGTGGGCCAACCCTCCGCGCTCGTCTTCGCGACAGGCTACCAGATGAACGTCGGCGTCATGAGCGGACTCTTCGACGCGCAGTGGACCATTTTTTCCGACGCGCTCAATCATGCGAGCATCGTCGACGGTTGCCGTCTATCGCGCGCCGACGTCCGAGTTTTTCCGCACAATGATGTCGATGCCATAGCGCGCTTGATGTCTCAAACGCCCGGCTACAAAGCCATCGTCGTCGAATCGGTGTTCAGCATGGACGGCGACCTCGCGCCGCTAACAGCGTTGCACGCGCTCGCACGCGAACACGGCGCGATGCTGATCGTCGACGAAGCACACGCCATCGGCATCAACGGAAACGGCGGCGGCGTTTGCCGTGAATTGGGCATCCTGCCCGACATCACCCTAGGAACGCTCGGCAAAAGTCTCGGCAGCGCAGGCGGTTTCGCCGCGTGCTCCGAGTTGCTGCGCGACGTGTTGATCAATCGCGCGCGTCCGATGATTTTCTCGACCGGCCTCGCACCCGCATGCGCCGGGGCCGCGCTCGAAGCAGTCCGAATCGTGCGCGAATCCCCGCACCTCGGACGCGAACTTCTCGAGAAGTCAGCCCGATTGCGCGCGCACGTGAGCGAAATGGGAATCGACGTGCGCGATGACGCGTCTCCCATCATCCCCATCATCGTCGGCGACGATGAGGCGGCAGTCGCGCTTTCGGAAGCATTGCGCGAACAACACATCCTCGCGAAAGCGGTCCGTCCTCCGACAGTCCCGCAAGGCACAAGCCGGCTGCGGCTCTCGATCACACTCGCGCATACCGAGTCCGATATCAATGCGCTCGCCGAGGCCCTCGCGCGCGCGACGACGGCGCGCGTGTGACGGCGCTGCGCGTGTGAACGGCATCTTCATCACCGGCACGGACACCGACGCCGGCAAGACGATCGTCACCGCGGGCGTGCTCCGCGGACTACGCCGGCGCGGCGTCGATGCCGTCTCGATGAAGCCGGTGCAGACTGGCGGCGAACTCCAGCCTGATGGCAAATGGACAGCGCCCGATCTGGAATTCCACCGCGCCGTCGCGGGCATCGTTCTCAGCGCGCGCGATCGCGAGCGCATGGCGCCGTACGTCTACGAGCCCGCATGTTCGCCGCATCTCGCGGGTCGTCTCGCAGGATTTTATCCCGA
>JBGTJY010000991.1:0-3996 GCA_041744855.1 Candidatus Hydrogenedentales bacterium | reverse complement strand
ATTCGGTGAGTTGACGCGTGCAGCCGACGGAGAAAACTTTCGGAAAAAACGCGAGCAACACGGACTTGCCGCGATGATCGGATAGTCGCGTGGGTTTGTCGTTGGGGCCGAATGCGGGGATTTCAAAATCCGGCGCTACGTCTCCCGCCTCGAGTATTGTCGCTTCGGTTTCTTCGGCGCGCGTTTCCGCGGCGATACACTGCATTGCCAAACCGAACAACGTGACGCCCGCGAACCACCTTCGACGCCGCATGACAGTACCTCCGCCGCGCACTTTACGATACTGGCCTGGCGATCCTCGCCTGGCGATCCTCGCCGTACTCGCGTGCGTACTATAGCAAATTGTCGGGTAAATTACGTCGTCGCGGGCGAAGCTTTTTCTACGTTAAGCGGTCCGAACCTATTCGAGCGGCGGGATGTATCTGCCCCGCGCGATGATGTCGTCGGGGTCGAGGGTCTGCTTGATTTGACGGGCGACTTCCCAGAACACGTCGCCGTCCTGTTGCAGCTTCGGCATGCCTTGGAGTCCGCAACGATAGATGTTAAATCCGTGTTTCATGAAAACGTCGACCAGCGTTTCGTAGCACGCGGAGGCCTGTGCGGGTTCGCCCGGTACGTTCTTGTCGAAAGCGACATTGAAAATCGCCACCAGACATCGTTCCGTCAACAGAATGAAGCTGACTATCATGTCGAAGCCGAACTGTTTGAAAATGGGTTCGGCCAACGCCAACAAGCGGTGGGCTTCCGCGCCCAGCATCGGCATGACCGGGGAAATCCAGTAGAGGCCGCAGCCGGGGTCGAGCGGATCGACGGGGCGGCCCGGCCGGTTTCGAAGCCGCCACTGCGCCCCGAGTAAGGGTTCCGAGGTGGGTACGCCTTTGAGTAGCTCGTAGTTGGGCCGGACGATCCGAAGCCGGCCGGCCAATTCCTCGGCGAAACCGAACTTGTTCACGAATTTGACGAGACGCTCTGCCCAATCGAGTTTGCGATCGTCGACGAATTTTGGGGTAGCGACGCCGCGCAATGCTTGGCGCAACGCCTTGCGCGAGGCCCGTACGTGATCGGCGGTACCGGTGATCGAGCCCGAACCCTGCCAGGCCTGTGCGCCGCGTTGTTGGCGGATGCGCTGGCGAAGGTCGTCGGGCAACGGGGCTTTGCCACCGGTGTCTTCCCATGGGTACGCGCCGCCGCCGGCCAGCACTCGGAAGTCGTTGCCGTTGTGGATCGCCGTTTGGAGAATGCCGCTCATGCGCAACGGACGCAGCCGGTCGATCACGCGGCCCAAATCTTCGAAGTTTGGAACCTGGAAATAGAAGAAGTTGAAGGCCTCGGGCTTGGGCATCAACCAGAGGCCGATCTTGGTGACGATGCCGTAATTCGACTGGCAGAACAGCCCGTCGATGTACGGACCGACGCCGTAGGGATAGACATGCGCCGAACGTGAATTCGCGTAGTGGCCGAAGCCGGTGTTCAGGATACGTCCGTCAGCAAGAACGATTTCCATACCGCAACAAGTGAGGAAATGATCGCCGTAGCGCGTGTGGCCGAAGCCGCGGTCGACCGTGTTGCCGACGAGACTCGAGTCGGGCCCCGCGGCCGTTGCGTCCATCCAGAGTCCCGTGTTGTTCGCCTGCAGATGCTCGTACAGTTGGCCCTGCGAGACGCCCGGCTCGAGCACGCAGTACGCCAATTCTGTGTTCACTTCGAGGATACCGTCCATACGGCTCAGGTCGACGATGGCGGCGTTGTCGGTGGGCGCGCAGGCGTCGCCGTAGCCCCAGTTTTTGCCGCGGGAAATGGGATAGACAACGACGCGATGGCGAGACGCGATGCGGACGATCTCTTGCACCGCTTCCACGCCGCGCGGATAAAGGACGCAACACGGCCGCGTAGCGCTCGCCTGCGTCGTGCGCGAATATTGCGTGAGGGTCGGCGCGTCGGCGCGGACGTTCTCGGAGCCGAGCGCGTCGGTCCATTCACGAATTGCGGAGGCGCACTGTTGCGGTAGCTCCGACGGGTGCGCGGAGTCGCCGATCCGCTCAGGTTCTGCCATAAATTCCCCTCTGCCCTGCGGTTGCGGGCGATGGAATTATGGTACTGTAACGACTCGTATTGCGGCCAATTACAACCAGGCGTCGCGATTGAGTGACGTTGGCATTTGAGGAGTACGAGTCATGCCGAATATTCAGATTCGTCCGGGTTGGTGGTTAGCGGAGAGCGCAGCCACTCCCGAAAGTATGTACGTCAATCGACGTACGCTTTTGAAGTCGCTTGGCATCGGCGCTGCGGCGATCAGCGGCATCGTTCCCAGCATCGCATGCGGCCAGGAAGCTACGGCGGACCTGTGGGCTGCCTCGCCAATGAAGGATGTGCCGCTGCCGGAGCTCACGAAGAACGCGAAGTTCGCCGACGCGGGCCGCGCAATCACGAGTATCACGGATAAATACAATCCGATGACGTTCAACAACTTTTACGAATTCGGATTTTCGAAGGACGCGCCGGCGCGTAACGCGAAGGACTTCAAGATTGATCCCTATGCGTTGGAGATCGGCGGTCTCGTCGAGACGCCGGTCAAACTCGACCTCGACGACATCGAAGCGCTGGGCCTGGAGGAACGCGTTTACCGATTTCGTTGTGTCGAGGCGTGGTCAATGACGGTGCCCTGGATCGGCGTGCCGTTCAAGAAAATCCTGGAGAAAGTTGCGATCAAGCCCGAGGCGAAGTACGTGGCCATGGAGACGTTTCACGATCCCGAGAAGGCGCCTGGGCAACAGGATCGGAGCTATGCGTGGCCCTATCGCGAGGGCTTGCGACTCGATGAAGCGATGAACGAATTGACGTTCGTGGTGACGGGCATGTACGGCCATCGGCTTCTGCCTCAGAGCGGTACGCCGATGCGAATCATCACGCCGTGGAAATATGGGTACAAAGGCCCGAAAAGTGTCGTGAAACTGACGCTTACCGACACGGAACCGCCGACCCTGTGGAACATCGCTATCCCGAGCGAGTACAAGTTCTACTCGAACGTCGATCCGGAGGTGCCGCACCCGCGGTGGTCGCAGGCATCCGAGAAGTTGCTCGGCGACGTCATCGAGCGTGTCCCGACGGAATGGTACAACGGTTACGGCGAACACGTCGCAGCGATGTACGCGGATCGCGCGCGCGAGTTGTATTGAGGACTATCGTTCGACGGGATCCGGCTCTACGGGCTCTGTTTCCGCGGATGCCTCGGGCGTAGTCGGCGCTGCGATTTCGGGGATCGCGATCTCGGGAATGGGTCGTGCGCGGGCTTTCGCCTCAACTAGCAACGCCTGCATGCGTTCGAGCGCGGTTACGTAGTCGGGATTCGCCGCGAGATTGTTCAGTTCCCGCGGATCGATCGAGTGGTCGTAGAGCTCCGCGCCGTGCTTGCCGCGTGCCCATTCGGTGTAGGCCCAGCGATCGGCGCGGATTGAGTATCCCCAGAAATTGCGTTCTTCGCTCCGCGCAGGTTGCCGCCGCAAGACCTGCGTCATCGCGTACGGTTTCGTGAATGAGCTGGGATCGTTGAGCACGGGGCGTAGGTCGATACCGGGAAGATAATCCGGCGCGTCGAGTCCGCAGAGCGCGGCGAGCGTTGGATACAGGTCGATGAGTTCCGCGAACTGTTGCGTCGATTGTCCCGCGGCTTTCATTCCGGGCGCGGAAATGATGAGCGGCACGCGCGCGGACTCGTCGAAGAGACTTTGCTTCTGCCACAGGCCGTGCTCGCCGAGCAAATATCCGTGATCGCTCGTCATGACCACGATGGTCCTTTCGCGCAGCCCGAGCCTATCGAGCACGTCGAGCACCACGCCGACCTGTGCATCCACGAACGTTATGGAGGCGTAATAGGCCTGCCGTGTTTCGCGGCGTAGTTCGTCGGTCAATGCGTTTTGCTCGGACTTGTAGGACCAGAACGCGGGCTCCGGCGTCTTGTCGCGGTCGGGCTGTTCTGCCGCGAGCGGCATGCTCGCT
>JBGTJY010000990.1:0-4309 GCA_041744855.1 Candidatus Hydrogenedentales bacterium | reverse complement strand
CGAGATTGACGGGCCTCGCGCTCGATCGCCAGGGCGGTTCTGTCGCCGCATTCGATTTCCGCTATCTGCCGCTGCTCCATCGTGCCGGCTATGTGGCGCGCGACGTAGGTTATGGCCCCGGAGGACTTTTAAGCGCGGGCGGAGGGGGAAGTCCCGGCGGCTACGTGATGGATTCGCAGCCCGGCCTGTACGACAACGTGCTCGTGCTCGATTTCAAGAGCCTGTACCCGAGCATCATCCGGACGTTTCTCATCGATCCGCTCGGACTCACGCTCGGCGGGGAAGGCGGCGTGCCGGGATTCGAAGGCGCCGTGTTTTCGCGGGAGGTGAACCTGCTGCCGGGATTGATCGCCGAGCTGCACGAAGCGCGCGAACGTGCGAAGCGCGAGAAAAACCCGGCCTTGTCGCAGGCGATCAAGATCATGATGAATAGTTTCTATGGCGTTCTCGGTACGCCTGGTTGCCGGTTTTACGATCAACGCCTCGCGAGTTCCGTCACGCGGCGCGGGCACGAAATCCTCGCGCGCACACGCGATTTTATCGAGCAACGCGGCGTGCCCGTCATCTACGGCGACACCGATTCCGTGTTCGTACTGCTTGGGCCCGGCTACCACGACGCGGGCTGCAGCGAATTCGGCACGGCGCTCGCCCGCGATCTCAACGCTTGGTGGAGGGAGAACCTCGCGCGCGAACTCGGCCTCGAGTCGCATCTCGAGATCGTGTTCGAAACTCACTACCGAAAGTTTCTGATGCCAACAATTCGCGGATCGGAGCTCGGCACCAAGAAGCGGTACGCGGGTTTCGTCCGGCGTGCGAATGGCGAGCATCGCGTCGTGGTGCGCGGCCTGGAAGCAGTGCGCACCGATTGGACTCCGCTCGCGCGTGGGTTTCAACTTGAATTGTTTCGTCGCGTATTCGAGGGTGAGCCGTGGGAGGAATACGTGCGCCAAATCGCGGCCGAGGTTCTGGCCGGTGAGCATGACGCGGAATTAACTTACCGCAAGCGAGTCCGCCGTCCGTTGGAGGAGTACCGGAATCCGGGTCCGCCGCACGTGCAGGCGGCGCGCAAATTAGGGAACCCGGGCCGATGGATTTCGTACGCGATCACGCTGAATGGTCCCGAGCCGAGCGCGTCGCGTCAATCGCCGCTGGACTACGCGCACTATCTGGATCGTCAGTTAGCGCCGGCTGCGGATACCATTCTGAGTTTCTTGGGGACCTCGTTCGAGGCGCTCACGGCGAAGCAGATGGAGCTATTTCCAGAATCCGGCTGAATGACGGACAGAATCCCCAAGCTTAGCAGGATGACGCCTGGTCACACGAACGGCTGATTACTTTGTGATCGAGAATGGGGAGCGGCGGTACGCGCGTTTGGAATTCGAGAGTACGTAGCCGAGTAGGAGCCAGCCGAGCACCGTAAGCGCAAGCCCTGCGCAGATTGCGATGATCCGCAGCGTGGCGGGGTCGATTTCAAGATTACTTCCGAATAGCGCTTTGCCGAAGAAAACTACCGTGTTTACCGCAAGTATGATCCAGGCGGAGGACAGCCATTTGTTTCCGGACAAGGCTGTGGCAAAGCCGGCTACAGACAGTCCGACTGTGAGCCCCGCGATTCCGTTGGCGTTCGCGAAAAAAGCACGATCGAAGAAGTACGTTGCTGTAAGCGGAATGATGCTGCACCCCGCGGCGAGCGCGATTACCCCGAGTACCAAGCGCGTGCACAGAGTCTTCAACGTGAGGGGAAACGTGCGAATGGCCCGCGGCTCGACCTGTAGGACGATCCAGGGCATCAAGACCGCGGCAATGACATAGCAGGACCAAGACAAAGCGCGCACAAAAGTTTGATCTCTGAATTCGTCGGGAACGACGAAGGAGCATCCGATCGGAATGAGGAGCAACCCCGCGCCCGCGAATGTACCCGTTCGAAACAATCGGACAAAGAGATGTCTGCGTCCTGTCCAAGCTTCTGGGCCTTTGAGTGGGTCGTCTTTGTGCGCGCGAGCGCCGCTGACGATGGACGTTCCGAACTCCGCGTACAATTCGACGAATGCCCGCCGCTTTCGCAGACATTCGAGCGCGGCGAATATGCCGATCGCCGCGGGCGCGAGGTTCCACGCATCTACTTGTTCCCAGTACAAAGGCGCGCGCCAAAGTCCATACGCAAGGATGGAAAGTACCGCCAACGGGCCCGAGCGACGGACTTGCGGCAGTGCCGCTTCCCCTAGCGCGCGGATGCTGTATCGGATGCGCCCGAAGAGTGTCGCGTACCAAAAAAGCGCGCCCATTGGGAGCGTGTACACGAGCACTAATTTCGGGTCGCAAAATTGACCAAACGGCAGGTACCGTTGGACGAGGAAACATCCGCCGGCGAATATCGGAGGTGGCACCGCTATCGAGGCAGACCAGAGAATCAGGCCGAGACGTTGCGACGACACGGGAACCATGAGCATCGTTCGGGTCCAGTCGCGCGACTGCAACGAAGCCAATCCCAGCAGCGCACCGGGAATGTACAACGCGCCCTTCCAAACACCCAGCGATTCGATCAGAACGAGAACCGCGATGGTCCAGAGGAGACCGCGTAGAACTGTGCCGCCGCTCATCGAGAACGCGCGCGCGACACGCCAGGTGGGGTAGACGACGCGTTGTCGCTCATGGATTATTGGCATTGTGAGAGCGGGCAATCTTTAGTTTTGTTTCTTGGTAGGACTCGAAGCGGAGCTTCTGGTGCAAGCCCGTTCCCGAATAGAAATTCGGGAACGAGTGACTGGAATAGAAATTCAGGAACGAGATTTCTCCAGCCTCGCCGCTTTCGCGTCACTTCTTAGCTCGCTTGATGACGCCCACGAAGATGTCTTCTAGCGACGCGGGCTGAGATTCGAAATTCGCGGGATTAGCGGCGATGAGACGGTCGCGGGCGTTGGTCGTCTTGTCGACGACGAGGTGGACGCGGCCATTATCCCGGCGCACGACGTAGATGCCTTCCAACTGTTCTGGCGTCGCGGACTCGTGAAGCTCGCAGTGAACCGAATCGAAGCGATCGAGTAGCCCAGCCGTCGTCCCTTCCAGCACGAGTTTTCCGTTGTCGAGCATACCGACGTGCGTCGTGTATCGCTCGATTTCGTCCAGGTTGTGCGAGGTGATCAGGACGGTGCGCTTGCCCTCCTGCGTGGCGCGTTCGAGTTCGGCGAAGACTTCCTGTTTCGAGATGGCGTCAAGGCCGGCCATGGGTTCGTCGAGCAGTAGGAGTTGCGGGCGATGGGAAAGCGCGATGTGCAGATTAAGCTTGGTACGCGATCCGAATGACAGCGTGCCGATCGAATCTTTCCATCCCAGATTCAGGCGTTCCACCAGTTCGTTGCAGTATTGATTGTCCCAGTCCGGGTAGAAGCCGCGGATGAACCCAATGAGCCGTCGAATCGTGCCCCACGCGGCGAAATTGAGGTCCTGCGTGACGTATCCGATGCGTCGCTTGACTGCGACCTCGTCCTCGATATGGTCCATGCCGAAGACGAGGATGCTGCCGGCGTCCTTATTGCCCATGCCCATGATGAGGTCGAGGGTCGTGGTTTTACCGGAGCCATTCGACCCGACGAACCCGTAGGTCGCTCCGTTCGGAATCTCGAGGGTGAGCGGCCCGAGGTGAAATCCGGGGAATGACTTTTCGAGTCCATGAATGTCCAGGGCGAGGTCGTACACCAGCGCGATTCTCCCGTCGCGTCATGCTGAGCCAAGCGAAGCATCTCACCCCGAAAATCCTGCCCGATCGCGTGAGCGAGATGCTTCGCTTCGCTCAGCATGACGGCATGCATATAGGCGCGAGATGCTTTGCTTCGCTCAGCATGACGACGTTCGTCTAGGATCCTCGGGCAGGATAACATATCGCTAGACCCGCCATTGGCCGCGGCGGTAGGATTGCGCGCTGCGTAGGTTTATAGACTAAGCGCAACGGAAGGGAGGACGCTCTTGAATCTCGACGTAGTGGATCATTTGGTATATGCGGGCCCGGACCTCGCGGCGTCAGTTGCCGATTTCGAAGCGCGCACGGGAGTGAAGCCAACGCCCGGCGGCGCGCACCCGAATTTGGGCACGCGCAACGCGCTTGTTTCGTTGGGTCCGTCGTGTTATCTGGAGATAATCGGGCCTGATTTGGAGCAGCGCGATTTTTCGGGCACGCGCCCGTATCGGATCGATCAACTTCGAAAGCCGACGCTGGTGACTTGGGTGGCGAAGGCGAGCCCGATGGAAGCCGTGTTGGCGAAGGCCCGCGCCGCTGGCTACGACCCTGGCGACGCCCGTGCAGGCAGCCGCC
>JBGTJY010000989.1:0-6525 GCA_041744855.1 Candidatus Hydrogenedentales bacterium | reverse complement strand
GCCAGTCCAACAACTCGGGGTTCCACGGGCGCCGCGCCATGATGTCGAGCGGCTCGACCAGGCCCCGGCCCATCACAATGGCCCACACGCGGTTCACGATCGTGCGCGTGAATCGCCCGTTGTCCTCACCCGTGACAATTTCCGCGAGCCGCCGCGTACGCACGCCCTTGGAATCGTTCGCGTCGATGGCGCCCAATTCGGGCCAAAGGAATTTCGTCTCGGCGATGCGCCCCGTCGGCACGTCGCAACGGACCAATTCGAGCGGCGCATCCGAAAAAGAATTCGCGAGACCATAGGAATCGGCGAGTTTCCAGTCGTCGATGAAACTGTCATGACACGACGCGCACTTGAGATTGACGCCCATGAAAACCTGCGCGACGCTGTTCGCCGCCTGCACGGGCGGCCGTTGCGCTGCGGCGGTCACTCCGCGCCAGACGATCCCGTCGATAAATCCGCGCGAACCCTCCGACGGATGAATCAACTCGCGAACGAATTGATCGTAGGACCTGTTGTAATAAAGCGCGTCGTACAGCCACTGCGTAATCTGCTTGCGCCCGCCGTCGATGTAGCCCGTCCCCTGGAAATCGTTGCGCAACGCATCGTTCCAGAACGTCATCCAGTGCTCGGCGTAGTCGCGATCCGACGCGAGCAATCGCTCGACGAGCCGCGCCCGTTTGTCCGCGCTTTCATCGTCGATGAACGCCCGCAAATCTTGCGTCCGCGGCAAAAGCCCCGTCGCATCAAGATAGGCCCGCCGCGCGAACACAGCATCGTCGACCAACGTCGGCATATCGATCATCTGCTCGCTGAAATACGCCTGAATGAAGCGATCGATCGGATGATCCGATCCGCCGATTCCAGTTCCACCAGGAACGGCCGGACGCCGCGGCGCTATCGGCGCTTCCCACGCGTCGACGGCCGGCGCAGGCGCGTCCCACACGAGGCCCTGATCGATCCACGCCCGCAGTTTCGCGACCTCGTCTTCTGTCAACGGATCGGACTTGGGCGGCATGCGCTCATCTTCATCCGGATTCGTCACGCGGGCGATCAGTTCGCTCGCCGCGCTATCGCCCACGACCACAACGGCGCCGAACTCGCTGCCTTCCAGCAAGGATTCCCGCGACGTCATTGAAAGGCCCGCGCGCCGCTCCTCGCCGCCGTGGCACTTGTAGCAGCGCTCGGCCAGCAACGCGTGGATATCGCGCTGATACGAAATCAGCTCTTGCGCCATCGCCGCGAAGCACACCCACGAAACCGCTATAACGCGCACGCGCCACATCATCGAAGTCCCAATACGTCCTGCATGTCGTACAACCCGGGTTTCGCCTGCGCAATGAATCGCGCCGCCACGAGCGCCCCGCGCGCGAACGTGTCTCGATTATGCGCGCGATGCGTCAGCTCGATCCGTTCACCGTTGCCGATGAAACTCACCGTATGCTCGCCCACAACGTCACCCCCGCGCAACGCGTGTACTCCAATCTCGTTTTTGGGCCGCGCCCCGATGAGGCCTTCCCGTCCAAATTGGGCGTCGACGGGGTACTCCAAGCCCAGCGCGTCAGCCGCGCATTTCGCAAGCCGCACCGCCGTACCGCTTGGGCTGTCCTTTTTTTGGTTGTGGTGAGTTTCGGTAATTTCGACGTTGTATTCCAGTCCAAGCACGCGAGCCACTTCGGAAGTCAGCTTGAACAGGAGATTGACGCCAACGCTCATGTTCGGCGCGTAGGCGATCGCCACGCGTTGCGACAATGCACGCAACTCCGCAGCGTCGGCATCGATGAGACCCGTCGTCCCAACGACGACCGGTTTCCCAGCGTCAACCGCGGCACGGGCATTTGCGACACTCGCCCGCGCTTCCGAGAAGTCGATCAAGACGTCGCACGAGCCGACGGCCGCCGCTGCGTCGCGCGCAAGCGTCACGCTGTTGCCCGCGCCAAACGCGACCGATTGCCCGGCCATCTCGGGCCGGTCGAATGCACTCCCGATTTCGAGGTCGGCCGCCTCGTGAACAAGCTCGAGGATGCGACGGCCCATGCGCCCGGCAGCCCCCGATACACAAATTCTCATTAATAACATTCTCCGAATTTTTAATAATTCCGGCGCAATCTAAAGTCGATTCCACTTAGGTTACATTCATAAAAGCTTCCCATTTATAAACTTACGTCGAACATACGCCTGCGTTTAATTCTTTACGTTTGACAGGATCGATAGTTCATTTTACACTTCGTATGCGTCAATGCGTGCCGGGTCGCCCAGTGTCTCAACTGCACAGGCGACCCGAGCGGAAGGGGATCGGCCAATGGCGTGCCGCCAACACCGGCCCTACACGGGGAAACATTGACGTTCAAGACGGACCCGAACTGGGGGAGGCAATAAGTCCCATGTTGCTTGTGAAGTGCCAGTGCGGCCACGAAATGCAAGTTTCCGATGCGGGTGAACCACGGAATTGTCCGAAATGCAGGGGCACCGTGCAACTGACTGGAAATGGCGTGCAACCGACGCAAAAAAACGGAAGCAACGGTAATGGTAAAAGCCCGGACAACGGCGTGAACCCGGCGCACATCATCGCCCGGGGCGTCGGCGTCGACAAGAAACGCATCGGCGAACTGCTCCTCGAAGCGAACCTGATTTCGTCGCCCCAACTCGCCCACGCGCTCGAAATTCAAGCAAGGAAGGGTGCCAAAGTCGTCGAAACCCTGATCGATCTCGGCTACCTATCCGTCGAGAGCTTCGTCCATTTTCTCTCCGGCCAACCCGGCGTCGCGAGCATCGATCTCTCGAACTATCAAATTCCCAAAGAATTCATCGATCTCGTTCCGAAAGAGATCGCCATCAAGCACGAAGTCTTCCCGATCGATCGCATGGGAAAATTGCTCACGCTCGGCATGGCCTGCCCGCTCGATTCCGCGACGGTTCGCCGGATCGAAGAGCGGACCGGCCTGCGCGTCAAGGCGCTCCTCTGCTCGGCGGCGGATATCCGCAAAGCGATCCGCCAGTATTATCCGCTAGACGACGAAGACTACTACCGGATCGAAGCCGACTCGGCGATCTCGAAACGCATGAGTGCGACTTCCGTCAAACTCGAGCCGCCGGTGGAGGTCACCGGTATCCGTTTGCACCGCGTCGCGAAACTCGTCCGCGAATTGAAGTCGCTTCCCGCGTTGCCTGCCACCGTGCAAAAGGTGCGCGACGCGATGATTGACCTCGATATCGCGCCGAACGAGGTCGCCGAAATCATTCAGCACGATCCGCCGATCGCCGCGAAAGTCTTGAGCGTCGCGAATTCCGCTGCGTACGGTTTCTTGCATCAAGTCGCGACCGTTCAACTTGCCGTCTCGCTGATGGGTCTGCGCGAAACGTATTCCATCGTGCTTTCCGCCGCCGTGCTCAATCTCTTCGACAAGTCATCGATCTTCGACTACAAGCGCTACTGGGAAGAAGCGATGAACTCCGCGGCCGCAGCGCGGATTGTCGCGAAAGCATGCGGACGCCAACAGAACCACAGCGTCTTCACGGCGGGCCTGCTGCACGATATCGGCCGCGTCGCGCTGCTCGAAACGGTGCCCGAGCTCTACGCCAAGGTATCGCCCACACTGCAAGCCGCCGAGCTCGTCGCGGAAGAGGAACGCATCATCGGCCTGTCGCACGCCGAGGCCGGTTATCAGCTCGCGCAACAGTGGAATCTGCCGCCGGAAATCTCGGAGCCGATCCGCTTTCATCACACGCCCGAATTTGCCACGGATCACGTCGAGAACGTCTGCATGGTCGCGCTCGCCGAAGCGTGGACGCGCGTCAACGACGCACGGCCGTCCCCGACCGAGGCGCAACTGCGCGAGTGGACGAAAGCGTTCCGCGTGCTCGGCATGGACGCGGCAGCCGCCGCGGCGGCCTATGAGGAAGCAGCCCAACTCGAGAAGATTCGCTTCGATTGGTCCGCCCAATCCTCGATGACCGAACGCAGAGAAAGCGTCGCGAACCGAGGCTAGCGCGCATCTTCGCGAGCGCCTACTCACGCCAGCACGCGCACCTGCCCACGTTTGCAAACCGCCGGTGCAGCTTCAACCGGCGTTTTGTTATTCTCCCCAATCACCTAAGAGGCTCTAACAAAACTCGTCATTGCGAGGCCGCGCGCCTTAAAGCATTGCGCGCGGCCGTGGCAATCTAGAGGCTATCCCAAAACTTCATTTTCGGTCATTCTGAGCGTGAGCGAAGAATCTCGTCGCGCCATTTACTGCGGTCATCCTAGGGCGGAGATTCTTCGCTCGCGCTCAGAATGACAGGCTCTTGGGTTTTGGGATAGCTTCTAGTAGTTCCGACGGGTTTTGTTAGTGGCAAATAAGCCTGAATTGGGGAGACCTGCATGACGGCCATCGAAGACCGCAGCGCCGCGGTCCGCAAGGGCGAGGAACTGGACACGGCGAAGCTCGAGCCGTATCTGCGCGGCGCGCTCAAAAAAACCAATGGCGCGTTCACGATCGAACAGTTCCCCGGCGGCCATTCCAATCTGACCTACGCGCTGCGCCTCGGCGATCGCGAGTTCGTCTTGCGCCGTCCGCCCTTCGGCAGCCAGGTCAAAAGCGCGCACGACATGGGCCGCGAATTTACGATCCTGTCCCACATCCACGCCGTCTACCCGCCCGCGCCGGAACCGCTGCTCTATTGCGAAGACGAGTCGGTCGTCGGCGCGAAGTTTTACGTCATGCAGCGCCTCCACGGCGTTGTATTCCGCGCCGCCAAACCCACCGGGCTCGTGCTGAAACCCGACGACGTCCGCGGCGCGTGCCGGGGCCTCATGGAAAACCTCGCGGATCTCCACGCCGTCGATTGGCAAACGGCGGGTCTCGGCGAGTTGCGCAAGCCGGGCCAATTCGTCGCGCGCCAAGTCGAGGGATGGAATCGGCGCTACGACGGATCGAAGACCGACGAGATCGAAAACGTCACCGAGGTATTCGCATGGTGCTCGGCGAATACACCTGAAGATTGCGGCGCGGTCCTCATCCACAACGACTACAAATTCGACAACCTGATTCTCGATGCGCACGACTTCTCTAAAGTCGTCGGCGTGCTCGATTGGGAAATGGCGACGATCGGCGAGCCAGTGTACGATCTCGGCGTCGCGCTCGGCTATTGGATCAACCCCGACGAACGCGGCGAAGTCAACACGTCGCGCTGCTTCCTCACCGACGAAGACGGCAGCATGACCCGCAGCGAGATGGCAGACATTTACGCGGCGCGTTCGGGCCGCAACGTCGGCAATTTGCATTGGTACTACGTGTTCGCGTTGATCAAGCTCGCCGTCGTGCTGCAACAAATCTACTACCGCTACGCAACGGGCAAAACGACGGACGCCCGCTTCGCGCCGATGATCCAGTCGGTCCGCTCGCTCGCGCGCCAGGCCGCCGCCGCCATCGACCGCGGCACGATGTAGCCCGCGCGCACGATGCCCAAACGCGCGCTCGTCACCGGTGCGGACGGTTTCGTCGGCCGCCATTTGACCGAACATCTGCGTGCAGGAGGGTGGGACGTAGCCGAAGCAGGCGGCCCGCAATCGGGCGGATACGATTTGGCGGAGCCTGCCGCCGCAAGCGCGATGGTTGCGGACTTTCAACCGTTCGACGTCGTGTTTCACCTCGCAGCGATTTCCTTCGTGCCGCAGGCGAATCAGGATCCGCACCGCGCGATGGCAGTCAATTTTTGCGGCTTGGTAAATCTCCTCGCTTCGGTACGAAGTTTGATTCCGCAACCGCGCGTTGTGTTCACGAGCACGTCGGAAATCTACGGCGCGCCGAACGTTCTCCCCGTCGACGAATCGCATCCGCTCAATCCGCCGAACGCGTACGCCATCACGAAAGCCGCTGCGGACGCCTACGCGCGCTTCGCGTTCAAAGAGTATGGCCAGGACCTCGTCGTCGCGCGACCGTTCAACCATTCCGGGCCCGGTCAGTCGGACCAATTCGCGCTCCCAAGCTTCGCGCGCCAAATCGCAGAGGCCGAGGCGGACATGCGCGAGCCCGTCATGCACGTCGGCAATCTATCCGCGCGCCGCGACTTCTCGCACGTCGCCGATGTGGTCGAGGCCTACGAGCGGATGGCGGATCGAGCCCAAGCCGGCGAAGCGTACAACGTGTGCAGCGGTCGCGCGGTGTCGCTCAAGGATGCGCTCGATCTCATGCTGCAACAAGCGCGCGTGTCGATCACGGTGAAAGTCGATCCCAAACGCGTGCGCAACGTCGACGAGCCCGAAATTAGAGGTTCCGCCGACAAACTTCGTTCTGCGACTGGCTGGCGTCCAACAAAGTCCTTCGAAGCCATTGTCAAAGAATTGCTCGCATTTTGGCGTGAACGGATTCAACGCGATTAGCCGTATTAGCGCCTTTAACAAACCCCCGTCATTGCGGGGCCGCGCGCCTTAAAGCATTGTGCGCGGCCGTGGCAATCTCCAGATCGGACGGGATTTGTTTGAGGCTCCAAGTGTTAACCCCGCGATTTCTTGCGGTATACTCTCGCGAATTCCCGGAGCATTCCCGC
>JBGTJY010000988.1:0-3550 GCA_041744855.1 Candidatus Hydrogenedentales bacterium | reverse complement strand
AGCCGAGCAGCGAGACGAAAATCCACGTGACGGCGGTTTCTGACATGCGCGTGGTAACCAACGCGCCGATGTAACCACCGATCATCGAACCGAGCGCGATCGTGCCGATGACGTCCCACGGCGTTTTCATCGCGCCCCGATTCATGCGCCAGGAGTTGTGCGCCGATACGAACGCAATGATTAGCAGGCTCGAGCCTTTCGCTGTGTTGATGTCCATTCCCGGCAGAAACGTCGTGAACGCCGGGACCATCAGGATGCCGCCGCCGACGCCGAGCGCCGCGCTAATGACGCCGACGCCGCACCCGAGAACGAGCATGCCGAGGATGAAAAGGATTAGGTCCATGGTGGGTTTTCGCGCCGGACCTATTCTTTCAAATCGACCTTGGAATTCGGAGTCGACGCGGGGACGTTGACCGCGTCCTTGCCGTTGTCCAAAGCATCATATGCGCGCGCTAGATATTCCTGGGCAGGCGCGTGCGTAGGCTGAAGCGCGAGGACTCGCTCGAGATGCGCGACGCCGTCTTCGAAGTTACCGTTGTCTACCAACAACGCCCCCAAGCTAAATTGCGCGGGCACCAGCGAGGGCATCAACTCGACGGCGCGCTGCATCGACACCTCCGCGTCTCCGCGAAGTCCCAGCGCGGCCTGGGCAATACCGAGATTCAACAGCATGCGCGCGTCATCGGGCGTCTGAGCGAGCGCGTCGCGAAGTATTCGCTCGGCTTCAGCAAAATCCCCGCGATCCAAATGAACTAGCGCCAGATTATTGCGCGGCATCACGAGGTGCGGCGAAAGTCGCAACGCGGTTTCGTACGCATGAACAGCGTCGTCCAAACGGTCCTCGTCGTGATAGGCGCGCCCGAGATTGTTGTGGGCCGCGGAGTTTTTCGGAGTGACCGCGACGCAATGTTCGAACAACGCAATGCTGGACGACCAATGCGCCGTTTGAATCGACGCGATCGCCGCCAGCCCAACAAGGACAAGTGACGCGCCGTAGGCCAACACGCGCCCGCGGTGCACCAACCGCGATCGTTCCCAAAGATCGACCACGCCCCAACTAATCGCGATGAACATACCGATCAGCGGCAGATACGTGTACCGATCGGCGTACGCCTGGTCGCCAACCTGCACAAGACCAATCACGGGCACGAGCGTACCCAGAAACCAGAGCCATCCCACGAGGAGATAGGCAACGCGCTGCCGAAGCATGATGGCGGCGGTCGAGAATGCGGCCAACACGATCAAAGAAAGCGCGAACGCGATCCACGAAATATCCGTACCCGGATGCGGATACAGAACCGCGAGATCGAACGGCACAACCGCTTTCCAAATGTACGCGCCGTATGCAGTGACGGCGTTCGCCGCGCGGGCCCACAGCGGAATGGTATCGATCGTCTTCATCGTGCCGCCCGCGCGTTGGACGAGAAACGTCACGATGCAAAAGACTGCCGAGAGCGCTAACAGCGGAAGTTTCTCGACAATGAGCGGCCGTATGTCGCGTATGCGGAACGACTCGATACGTCGAAGCGGCCAGTAGTCGAGCAGAAGCAGGACGAACGGCAGCGTCACGGCCATCGACTTCGAAAGCAGCGCCGCAGCGAATGACAGCAGGAGAAGCGCGTACACAATCGGCCGGCGCTCCTTGCACCACCACGCGTACGCGGCAAGCGTCGTCATCCAAAAGAGCCCGCATAGCACGTCTTTACGCTCGGCAACCCAGACCACGGACTCGACGTGCAACGGATGAATGGCGAAGAGCCCGGCAACCGCGAGACTACGTCCGAACGCGCCGGTCATCGCGCGGAGCACGCTAAACAGGAACAACGAACTCAGCAAATGGAGCAGCAGATTCGTCAAACGGTGCGCGCCCGGATTCATGCCGTACAACTCGAAATCGAGCATGTGCGACAGCCACGTCAGCGGGTGCCAATTCTCCGCGTAGCCAGAGGTAAATGCCCAGCGAAGACTCTCCGCCGAGAAGCCCTGTTGCACCGAGTAATTGTTGATGACGTAGTGCGGGTCGTCGTAGTTGACGAAGGGATACGTCAGCGACGGCCCGAACACGAGCAACACCGCGGCGGACAACACGCAGTACGCGGCGAGATTTTGCCGAGTCTCGTTCAACGCGGTAGCCATTCCCCAGAAAAACAATGCGCGGTCGAAATGATCAGCGCAATTCGATCAGCGACGGGTCGTAGCCGATGGGCGCTTCGTAACCCAACAAATTCAGCAACGTCGACGCGACGCGCGTCAGCCCGCGCGGCTGATGTTTCGGCTCCGGCTTGAGATGGAACTGTGAAATTTCCGAATAGTCTTTCACGATGAACGGCACGGGATTAAGCGTGTGCGCGACCATCGGCTCGCGCCGGCCCTTGACCACCGTGAACATACAATCCGCATTGCCGTGATCGGCGAGCAACACCGCGATACCTTTCGCGCGCTGCACAGCGCGCAACAAGCGGCCAACGCTCAAATCGACGGCTTCAACGGAAATACGAATCGCTGCGGGCACGCCCGTGTGCCCGACCATGTCGCCGTTGGGATAGTTGAGCCGGATAAATTTGTGATAACCGAGCCGCACCGCCGCGATCGTTTCGTCGGTAATTTCTGCGGCTTTCATCCAGGGTCGCTGATCGAAAGGCACGCGATCGCTGAGAATCTCGACGTATTTCTCGAGCTTCTCGTCGATGTACCCGCTGTTGTTTCCGTTCCAGAAATACGTCACGTGTCCAAATTTCTGCGTCTCCGAAACGGCAAAGGACATGACGCCTTCCGCGCAAAGGTATTCGCTAATCGTGCGGTCGATCGTCGGCGGCGGGACAAGGAAATGCCGCGGCCGATGCGTGTCGCCGTCGTACTCCGTCATGCCGGCGAAATAGACGCGAGGCCGCCGCACGCGATCGAAGTAGGGAAAATCCTTGTCTTCGAAAGCCATCGTCGTTTGCAGGGCGCGATCTCCGCGGAAATTGAAGAAGATGACCGAATCGCCGTCTTCGATCGTCCCGACAGGCTTGCCGTTCTCCTCGATCACAAAACTGCCGAGATACTGATCGGTAACATCCGGGTCTTCCGCATAGAGCGTATTGATTGCCTCGGTGAACGAATTGAAACGGCGGCCTGTACCAAGAACGTGCGCATTCCATCCGCGCTCGACGATCGACCAGTCCGCGAAGTAGCGGTCCATGGTCACGTTCATGCGGCCGCCGCCCGATGCGACGCGATAATCGCGGCGATCGGTTCGGAGCGACGCGAGTTTCTGTTCAAGACGATCGGCGTATTTCAGCGCGGATTTTTCGCCAACATCGCGTCCGTCGAGCAGCGGGTGGACACGCACGCGGGCCGCGCCTTCCCGTGCGCATTGATCCAGCATCGCGAGGAGATGATTGATGTGACTGTGCACGTTGCCGTCGGAAAGCAGGCCCATGAAGTGCGTCGTGCCGCCTTCGCGCGCGCGCGCCATGATGGATTGCCACGCGTCGCTGCGAAAGATGCGGCCATCCGCGACAGCTTCCTCGACGAGTTTCGCGCCTTGCGCGATCACGCGGCCCGC
>JBGTJY010000987.1:0-3467 GCA_041744855.1 Candidatus Hydrogenedentales bacterium | reverse complement strand
CAACGCGGCCCAGTCCGCGGGCGCGAAGCGGCAACCGGCGGAACGAACCGACCAACCCGCGCCACCGGGCTTCGCCCGGGTCGACCGACGATCCGTCGCTCGCCTTGAGGTGGAGACAATGCCGCTGATCGGGACAGGTGGGTCGCATGGCACAGTCCGCACAGGCATCGCCCGGACCGATCAGCCAAACCCGCGCGAGGGCGATTTGGGGTTCCGATGCAAGGCCTTCGACCGCCGATTGCAATACGCGTGCGACCGAGCGCTCGGCGGTGATGGTCGCGGCAAGGTCGTGGAGGGTGTCGAGGTTCATTGTAAAATTCTACAAAATTCCGTAGGCGGACGTCACAGGTTTTCGTCACATACGGATTTTTGTTACGTGGTAGCGGTGAGATTCTGGACTTAAGTCGGTGCCTTCCAAACAGTTGAATGCACTTGCTGAGCCCGGGATCGCTATTTGCCTATACGCCCGGGGAAACAAACCCCAACAAGGAGAACGAGCATGATCGATCGATTCACAGCAGGACCTCTCTTTTTCGTCGCCTTCGCGTGTGCTTCGGTGTCTGCGGGCGCGCAGGAGGCCGAGGCGAAAAATCCCGAGTACCGGCTCGGCATCCTGCTTTTCGAGGGCTTCGAATTGTTGGACGTGATGGGTCCGGCGGAGATGTTTGGCAACGTTGGCCCTCGTCTAGAAGTCGTGACTGTTGCAGAGAAGGCGGGCGAAGTCGCGTCGGCGCAACGGGTAAAGGGCGTGGCGGATTACTCGCTTGCGGATTGTCCGCCGCTCGACTTCATTTTGGTGCCTGGCGGCCGGGGCGTGCGCGAGGCGGTGAAGAACGAGACGCTCATGTCGTGGTTCAAGTCGCGGGCCGGCGAAGCGGAGCTGACGATGTCGGTGTGCACCGGGACGATGATGCTCTCGGAAGCGGGCCTGATCGATGGCCGCAAGGCGACGACGAACAAGATGGCGTTTAAGATGATCGCGGCGAACCGGCCTCAGGTCGAGTGGATTCGCGAGGCGCGTTGGGTGGATGACGGGAACATCGTGACGTCTTCTGGGGTGTCGGCGGGCATCGACATGAGCCTGCATGTCATCGCGCGTATTTTCGGGGAGAAGATGGCCGAGCGGATCATGAAGGGGACAGAGTTTAATTGGCAGCGCGATTCGACGGTGGATCCGTTCGCGAAGTTGTCCGAGTAAGATAGTGGGGGCGGGTTTGAAACCCGCCCCTACATCAGGTACGTGCGAAGGCGGCGATCAGGCAGGGGCCTTTTTCTTCGATTTGCCGGCGCGGATGTTGAGGACTTCGACGAAGAGAGAGAATGCCATGGCGAAGTAGATGTAGCCTTTCTCGAAGTGCGCGTGGAAACCTTCGGCGGTGAGCGTGACGCCGATGAGCAGCAGGAAGCTGAGCGCGAGCATTTTGACCGTTGGGTGGCGTTCGACGAAACTGCTGATGGGGCCCGCAAAGATCATCATGACGCCCACGGCGATAACGACGGCGACGACCATGACGGCGATTTCGTCGGCCATCCCGACGGCCGTGATCACCGAATCGAGAGAAAAGACGATGTCGATCAGCAGGATTTGAACGATGACGGCGCTGAACGACGCGGTGCGTTTCTGGGTTAGGCCATGTTCGCCGTGTGCCTCAATCTTGTCGTGGATTTCGAAGGTGGCCTTGGCGATGAGGAAAAGACCGCCGACGATCATGATGAGGTCGCGTCCGGAGACTTCATGATTGAGCCCGAACCAGGTGATGGCGAATAGAGCGCCGGTCAGGCGCATAATCCAGGCGATGGTAAACAGCAAGGCAATGCGCATGAACATCGCGAGCAAAAGGCCGATTTTCTGCGCGCGGTTTCGTAGGGCGGGCTCGAGTTTGCCTGTCAGAATCGCGATGAATACGACGTTATCGATGCCGAGGACAATCTCGAGCGAGGTGAGGGTCAGCAGCGCGAGGAGATTCTCAGCGGTGAACAGTTCGACCATGGGATATGGCTAACTCCTTCCGGGAATTAAATATATAACTTACGCTTACTGTTGAGGCCGGGCCTTTGGTACTACCCCAACGCATGAATGCGGAACTACGAGCCTTTCACTTTCAGTCATTCTGAGCGCGAGCGAAGAATCTCGTTCGCGCCATTTATTGCGGTCATCCTGGGGCGGAGATTCTTCGCTCGCGCTCAGAATGACGAAATATTGTTAAGTTGCGCCCGTGGTTTCTTTGGCGAGGTCGCCTTCGGTTTTTCGGCGCAGCCTTCTGCGGGCGCGCAGGTAAATTTCGTCACCGAGGCCGAATAATACATACGAGACGGCGAGCGGCATGAAGATGATCGCGGGCGAGTGTTGGCTGGCGTAGTGGAAGGCCGCAATGCCGATTACGCAGAGCACGAGAAACCGGAACGCGCGCCGGGGCGAAAGGAAGAACATGCGCACGCGATCGCGCGGGTATCGCACGGTGCTGACCATCAGCGCGGCAAGGCCGATGGTCGCGGGCGCCATAATCGCGAATCGGTAGCCGATTTCGAAGTATTCCATGAAGAGCGCGATCGCGGCGATGGTGCCGCCCGCGGCGGGGATAGGCAAGCCGGAGAAATAATCGCGGCGTCCGCTTTGGTACACGTTGTATCGCGCGAGGCGCAGGGCGCCGCAAATGACGAAGATGATCGGGATCATCGATGCGATGGGCGCGGCGTCCCCTTCGAGCGGGCCTATTCCCTGTAGGAACGCAATGTACGCGAGAATAGCGGGTGCGACGCCGAATGAGACGATGTCGCAGAGGCTGTCGAGTTCTTTACCGAAATCGGAGACGCTTTGCGTCAGCCGGGCGACCGCGCCGTCGAGGGTGTCGACCAGGATAGCTCCGATGATCCAATAGGCTGCGACCTCGAATCGAAGGTTGATACTTGCGAAGATCGAGGCGATGCCGCAGTACATGCCGAACGTGGTAACGACGCTCGCCGCGACGTTAATTGGCCGACGCTTGCGCTGTCTTTTCTTGCGCGTTCGGCTTTCGCGTCCTAGACCTCTCACGACTGGCCTCTCATGACTTGCCTCTCATGGCTGGCCTCTCATGCCTTGCGCATCTCCTGCTTGGTTTCCGCGAGGACCGTTTCGCCGCCTTTGACGTGGTCACCGACTGAAACGCGAATAGTACAGCCTTGCGGAAGATACAGTTCTGTCCTTGATCCGAATTTTATCATACCGAAGCGTTGACCCTTCGTCAGGGTATCCCCCTCTTTTGCCAGGCATACGATACGCCGGGCGATGAGTCCGGCGATTTGGCGCACGGTCATGCGTCCGATGGAGGTCTCTACAACCAGGGCGCAGGATTCATTCACTTCGCTCGATTCAGCGGCCATGGCGCTCATGAATTTGCCGGAGTGGTACTTCCGGAGGATGACTTTGCCGTCGAACGGGGCGCGGTTTACGTGGACGTTGAACACATTGAGGAATATCGAGATGC
>JBGTJY010000986.1:0-3041 GCA_041744855.1 Candidatus Hydrogenedentales bacterium | reverse complement strand
CAGTACTACATGGATGACACGGGATTCCTCGCGTTCGACCGAGAAAGCGGTATTCGTCCAGGGGATCTCGTCGTCATCCCGGAGAACAGCCCGAGTCTCTTCCTGCTCCCGGCCGAGATCTCCGAACCAATCGACGAGCTCGAGGTCGATGCGGGCCGATTTGTAACAACGATGCACCGCGCGGCCGGCGCGGGCTTCTACTCGCATTTCTGGGGTCCGCTGCCATTTTATTTCGGCGCCGCGCCACCGGAGCGATTCCGCGTCGTGCGCATCGCAGCGCCGTGAAATCCTAAATTCAATGCGAGGATTGGATGGCCGCCCATTGCGGCCCTCAATCAACCGTGCTATTATCTGCACCGTGGAAGGGGGGACTGATGATTTTTGGTCGCAGGGTTTACGCGGCACTCGCTGTAATTTTGTCTGCCATAACCCTTGGCGCTTGCGCCACTTCGTCGCCGGATTCACGCCAGCTCACCAAAGTCAGTGAAGTCGTCGTCGATGCGCCGTTTGCGGATACCTGGCAGTCGACCAAGGCCGTACTCCGCGAGCGGGAATTGCTAATCTACACCCGTGATAAACGCGGAATCTTTGTCGCCTATACGGAGCAAGAGCGACGGCGCTTCGTCCCCCAGCGGACCCAATTCACCATCGAGATTACGGAAGTCACGCCGGATTCGACGCGCGTTACGATCGAGTCCGCGTTTCAAGTCTACGGCGTTAAGCCGTTGACGTATCCCGGCTGGCACTACCGGCCCACGGAAGACCTGACCGAGACGGAAGCCATCCTGGCGGGAATTCAGGAAAAGTTAACCAACAGGGTCGCCGATTAGGGGGAACTGGCGCGGTTTATGCGTCAGCTAATTGTGCGTCGACTTGCTGGGAAGCAAGTAACCTTGTGAAGACTTGCTGGTAAGGGGAATCGGATGGATTCGGCGATTGGAACTTATGGAATTCGCATCCGCTGATTCCATAAAAACGGAATTTTCAATTTTTCCTATTAAGTTTTTGGCTAAATTTCGGCTTTGCTGATACACTTGCTCCAGAGCCGGAATGGCTATTGCGAGGTGGAAACGGATGCTCTCACTAATCGAAGTACAGTGCCCGCATTGTGGCGCAAAGGGGCAAATTGTAGTGCCCCCGGTCGGGTCGATCATCATCGGCCCTTGCCCGCAATGTAAGGAGCTCGTCGTTGTGTTTTGCGGCCAGGTGTTACCGCTAGACATGCGGACGATGGAATCCGGGACCCTTGAAGAACGCAAAGAACACGTAGTTGGCGTTCTGATGGAATTCCTGGAGGATCGCGTCCATAAGCTCATGGAAGATCAAGAGTTGCTGGAGGCGCATGCGCTGGAGGAACGCGAAGCGCAGCCGGAATCGGACGACGCCGGTTCAGTTCCGGCATCAACCGGACCGGAAGAAGCGGCGGCAGGCGACATTTCCGAGGGCGAGCTTCAGCACTTCGTCCAGGTAGATCTGAAGTTGCTTGACAACTCGGCTTACTTCCGCTCGGTGTTCAACGCCTAACAGTCCCGACGTTCAGAATTTCTGCGGCCGCCGCCATTCGTGAGAATCGCGGCGGTTGCTCTTTTTAGCGGTCCTCAGGCCCCACGCATCACGATAGTGAGCGAAACGTTGGTACCTTGTTGCGCGGGAGAAACGCTGAGGAAAACCCCGCCCTGAGTATTTTGGATGGGTTGCCCTTGCATGAGCATGGCCAGATTCTGTTGCAACCAAGCCTGTGCCCACGGCGCCTTTTGGGAAATAAGACCGAACATCTTGGGCATGGCTCCCATCAATTGAGCCTGCTGTCCAGTCGCCGTAACGACCATACCGGTCAGGTTTTCCGCGGGACCTTCGAGTTGAACGCTCAGGATGCCGTCGGCCGTCTTGCCGGCAGCGCCGTTGAATTCGAACCCTTGGCCGGTGAGCAGCCCCTGCGCCACTTGTAAAGAAACCCCCAGTGGCTTTCCCGCCCCGCCGCCGTAGAGCGCGGAGCTGTCAAAGGTGCCGGCGCCGTCGCCCACCGGGACGTCAAACGCCGGGTCGAGGGCGCTCCTTGCGATAGGCCGGCCGGCTTCCACTTCCGCCTTGGTCTTGTCGTAGGCATCGCGAAGCTGATCGCGATAGTACGGGTCCGCGCTGATCGAAACGGTCGAGGCATCGACGCGTTCCGCCGGCACGCTCACCACGCGTCCTTCGGCCGGAATTTTCACGTAGTAGATCGACGTGCTTTTATAGACCAGAACGTCGTTGAGCACGGTCCCGTTCAAAGTGATGGAATCCGCCGTGGCCACGTTTGCTCCGCAAGCTAGAACGGCCACCGCCAGAGCGGCCGCCGCCGAATAGCACCGTAAATACAAGTAGCGCCGCAAATTCATGACGCAATCTCCCAGTATTTCAAGCCTCATGCACCAAATTTCGCTACCTATAATATCAAAAATCGCTCGCAGATGAGCGGTAGAGGCGCGCATCTGGCTCCGCGTGGCACGCCGACTCCGTCATTCCCGCCTGCGGGCCTTTCAAAAACTAAGGGCATCCGATACGTTAGACGCTGGATTGTAGGGCTGCTTTTCAAGCGGCGCGAAGATTCTTCGCCGCTATTGGCGAAACGCGCCGCTTGAAAAGCAGCGCTACAAATTAACCACCTTTGCGCGGGAATGACGCTACGTCGGCGTGAATCGCGATCACGTGGGAATCACACTGCCTGCCGTAGCGCACTCGAGGCCCGAATCTTCGGTTTGAGCGAGACCGCTCCCGGCCCGAACATCGCCTCGATCTCCTCCATTAGATCGGAAGACGGAACGACCGAACACGCTTCGTTCGCTCGGATGACGACCTCCGCGCCGTCGTTTGCCCGGCAATGCAGAAACACGGCGCACGGCCCCGGCCGCTCTCCGAGCGCCCGCGCCAGTTCGAGTATCGATGCTCCATTCGCGCCCGCGCCGTTCAGTCGGATATGCACGGCGGCGGTCAATTTCGCGGGCGCGTCCTCAATTGCGAAGACGTCGTCGGCGATAAGTCCGGCGTCGCCGTTGCGGATA
>JBGTJY010000985.1:0-1578 GCA_041744855.1 Candidatus Hydrogenedentales bacterium | reverse complement strand
CGCTCGCGAGTTTCTCGAGGCACTTCGATTTCGCGGCGGGCCTGCCGCCGATCGCCAGCGCGTGCGCGGCGAGCACAGGCGAGAGGAATGGCCCCGGCGTTACGAGCCGGCCCATCTCCTCGCACACGATTGCCAGTTCGGTCACGCCGAGTCCTAGCCCGCCGAATTCCTCGGGGACCATCAACGCGGGCCAGCCCTGGTCGCAGATTTTCTGCCACAACGCGTCCGACAAACCTGCGGGTTCGTCCGCAAGCTCGCGCACCTTCGTGACGGGAATTTCCGCTTCGAGAAATTTCCGTACGCTGCTCTGCAGTATCTTCTGTTCTTCGGTCAATTGAACATTCATGGTGGATCAATCCTGAAGTGCCGTGTGTTTGGTTAGTCGCATCGTTAAAAAGTCGAGATTGCCACGGCCGCGCGCAGTGCTTTAAGGCGCGCGGCCTCGCAATGACGAATACTAACGAGGCAGTCCGAGTACGCGCTCGCCCGTGATGTTTTTCAGGATTTCCGTCGTGCCGCCTTCGATTGAATTCGCGCGCGCGCGCAGGAAGTGCCGCACCCACACGCCCACATCGTCATTGTGCGCGTCGGAATCCGGCAACAAATCCGCGTAGGGTCCGAGGATATCGAATGCCAGTTCGTTCAAATCCTTGTTCGCGTCGGCCCAAATCAATTTGAAAATAGACCCGATCGGTCCCGGATCCTTCGAAGCGCTCGCATGGGCGCGCATGCGCAGGTTGTTCAGCCGCTGCGTTTCGACGTTGGAATAGAAGTAGGCCAACTTCGAGCGCACGGCTGAATCTTCGCTCAGCGGTTTGCCGTTGCGCTGGACGGTCTTGGCAAGCGCGACGACGTCGTTCAACGTGCGCTTGATGCGGCCATACAGCAGCGCGGCGATGTTCATGCGCTCGTGCATGAGCGTTGTGATCGCGACCATCCAGCCGTTGTCTACGGCACCAAGGACGTTCTCCTTCGGCACGTGCACGTCTTTGAAGAAGACCTCATTGAATTCGGCGTCGCCGGTAATTTGCCGCAATGGCCGCACTTCGATGCCCGGCGAACGCATGTCCACCATGAAATACGTCATGCCGGCGTGCTTCGAGCCCGACGTGTCCGTCCTCGTCAGCAGGATGCACCAGTGCGCCAGGTGCGCGACGGAGGTCCAGATTTTTTGCCCGTTCAGCACGTAGCTCGAGCCGTTTTCGATTGCCGTCGTCTTCAGCGCCGCCAGGTCGCTGCCCGCGTTCGGCTCGCTGAATCCCTGACACAAAATCTCTTCGCCCGAAAGAATTTTCTCGAGGTGCGCGCGCTTTTGGTCCTCGCGGCCGTGGGCCATGATCGTCGGGCCCGCCATGCCGACGCCGATGGTGTTAATCGAGGGCGGGGTGATGTGGTTCGAAATCTCGTCCTGGAAAATGAACTGCTCAATCGGTGTCGCTGCCCGGCCGCCGTATTCCTTCGGCCAATCGATGCCGACCCATCCGCCCTCGTTAAGCGTTTTCATCCAGTCGAACGTCGCCTTCAATTGGGCCTTGGGATCAGATGGCGCGGGCCACGCATCGGTGCCCCAGTCGCCGG